>JBKHXL010000030.1:0-17698 GCA_046566045.1 Candidatus Limnocylindria bacterium | reverse complement strand
GGAACTCGCCGCTGCGGTCGATCTCCGCGGCGCGGGGCGCGACGCGCTCGTCCGCGAGCAGCCGCACGGCGTCGCGCAGGAGCTCGTGCTCCTCGCCGAGTCGGTACGGGCCGGGGGCGCGGTCGGGGATCGTCACCGCGCCCATCGTACCGCGCGACTCGGACTGGAAACACCGTCGGGCCTGGGCTACGCTCCCGAACGAGCGGCGTCGCCGGGCGCGGGGGCCGGGCGCTCCAGCCGCTGAGGGACGCATGCCATGGACGACACCACCATCCTGTTGGCCCTGGTGGGCGCCAGCGCGATCGGGCTCGCCGCGGTCGTGGTCATCCTCGGGCGGCAGCGCCGGGAGCGCGAGGAGGCCGAACGCGAGAACCCGTTCGCGGTCAGCACCGAGGGCATGAAGCGCTGTCCGCACTGCGGGATGGGCAACCTCGTGACGGACCGCGACTGCGCGGCCTGCGGTCGGCGCCTGCCCGACTAGACCCGACCGCAGCGGCCTAGACCATCGGCAGGCGGCGGTCCGCCGGGGCGCTGGCGATGCGGGCCGCGAGCACCTCGCTGATATCCATCGCGTTGACCGCCCTCGAGCCCTCCTGGGCGGCGGCGCTCAGGCCGTCGCTCATCATGACCATGCAGAACGGGCAGCTCGTGGCCACGGTGTCGGCCCCGGTCTCGAGCACCTGGCGGGTGCGCTCGGCGTTGATCCGCGTCCCGCGCGTCTCCTCCATCCACATGCGCCCACCCCCGGCGCCGCAGCAGAAGGTCTGCTTGCCGCGGCGCTCCATCTCGACGACGTCGATGCCGGCGGCCCCCAGGACCGAGCGCGGCGCGGCGACGACGCCGTTGTAGCGGGCGAGGTAGCACGAGTCGTGGACCGTCACGGACCCGGGTCGGTGATCGCCGGTCTGCGAGCCGGCGTCCTCGGGCAGCGTCGCCAGGCGGCCGCCGGCGACGAGCTCGGACAGGTACGTGGAGTGGTGCCGCACGCTGAACGACCCGCCCAGCTGGCCGTATTCGTTGGCGATCGTGTTGAAGCAGTGCGGGCAGGCGGTGACGATCGTGCGCTCCCCCATCCGGTAGCGGTTGAGCGTGTCCACCGCCCCCGACGCGAGGATCTGGAAGACGTAGTCGTTGCCCATCCGGCGGGCCGGGTCGCCGGTGCACGATTCCTCCTGGCCGAGGACGGCGAACGAGACACCGGCGGCGTGCAGGCAGGTAGCCACCGCCCGGGCGACCTTCTGGTTGCGCGGATCGAACGCCGCGGCGCAACCGACCCAGTACAGGACCTCGAGCGAGTCGAGTTCGCCCGCGGCCGCCACCTGGGCGACGGTCCGGACCTCGAACGGCAGGGGTGCCGTCCAGTCCAGACGCGCCGACGCGGGCTGCCCCCATGGATTGCCCTGGCCCTCCATCGCGCGGAACGCGGAGGTCAGCTCCTGCGGGAAGCGCGATTCCTCGAGGACCAGGTTGCGCCGGATGCCGACGATCTTGTCCACGTGCTCGATGAGCACCGGGCAGGCCTCCACGCACGCGCCGCAGGTGACACAGTCCCACACGGCCTCGTACGGCATGATCCCGCCGACCAGCGGGGCGGTCATGGCGCCCTCGGCCGGGACGGGGGCCGGCAGGCCGTGCGTCTCGCGCACGATCGGCGAGTTGGGGATGAGGTCGATCGTCCTCTCCGCCGCCTCCGCCAGGTCGCGGATGCCCATGATCATCGTCTTGGGGTTGAGCGGCTTGCCGGTGGCATAGGCCGGACAGGCCTCCTGACAGCGCCCGCACTCCGTGCAGGTGAAGCCGTCGAGGACGTCCTTCCAGCCGAGGTCCTGGAGCGTGCGCAGCCCGAACGTGGCGTCCTCCGCCTCGAGGTCCATGGCCGGCAACTCACCACGCGGCGCGAGCTTGCGGAACCAGATGTTCACGAAGCTCGTATACACGTGGAAGTGCTTGTTGGTCGGGATGTACAGGAGGAAGGACGCGAGCACGATGACGTGCGCCCACCACAGCCCGATGAAGGCCGCCTCGGCCACGGTCGGGTCGAGCGAGGCGAGCGGCGCGGCCAGCGCTCCGGCCAGGATCGCTCCGTCGATCGGGCCGTGGGCCGCGATCTCGAAGACCTGGGCGAAGAACTCGGTCGAGACGACCAGGGTGATCATGGTCAGGATGTCGAGCCCGGTGCGATCGAGCGACAGGCGGGCGGGCCGGATGACCAGGCGCCGGTAGAACATGTAGCCGAGCATCAGCAGGACCGTCACGGCCAGCACGTTCTGGATGGCGACGAGGGCGGTCCAGATGCTCCCGTCGAAGGGCAGGCTGACCACCGCTCGCAGCAGCCCGCCGGTCACGATGTCGATGTTGGCGGTGAGCAGCAGGGTCGAGCCGAGGAAGAAGGCGTAGTGGGCCGTCCCCGCCCAGGCCCAGCGGAACATCTTGGTCTGGAGGAAGGCATAGCGGACCAGGCCCCAGGCCCGTCGCCCGACCTCGGCCATCCCGACCGGGCCGCCGGCTCGGACCGCGGTCATCACCCGCAGGCGCCGCGCGATCACGAACAGGAACAGCGCGAAGGCGCCCCAGAAGATCGGGAAGACCAGGGGATACAGCGGCACGTCGGCGTAGGCAGGGAACATCAGGACCCCTTCCGGCCGGGAGCCTCGACGGGACGCGCCCCGTGATCGTACGGGCCGGCGATGGTGTCCAGGGCGTGCTCCAGGACGGCCTCGATGGCCGCCAGCGACTCGGTCGCACCGCGCGGGCTGCCGGGCACGTTCACGATGAGCGTCCGGCCGCGCACGCCGACGAGGCCGCGCGACAGGTCGGCCAGCGGGGTGCTCGACCGCCCGGCCGCGCGCATCGCCTCGGCGAGCCCAGGGACATCCCGGTCGAGGACCGCGCGCGTCGCCTCCGGCGTGACGTCGCGCGGCGTCAGGCCGGTGCCGCCGGTCGTGACGATGAGGTCGTGGTCGGTGGCGGCCTCGACCAGGGCGGTCTCCAGGCGACCTCGGTCGTCCACCACGACGCGGCGGTCGACGTGGAATCCGAGCCCTTCCAGGCGAGCCGCCACGGCCGCGCCGGACTCGTCCTCGCGCGCACCAGCCGCCACCCCATCGCTGGCGGTGATGACGATGGCGCGCCTCATCCCCCTCGCTTCCTCCCCTTGGCGATGCGGCCGGCCGCGCGGTCGCCGGGTCGCACGCCGGGCGGCGCGACGTCCGCATCGGCCCGCGGGCTGCGCGGCCGCTCCCAGTCGCCGGACGACCCGCCGCTCTTGGACAGCAGGTGGACGGTCCCGATCTCGACCCCTCGCTCGACGCCCTTGACCATGTCGTACACGGTCAGGGCCGCGACCGAGGCGGCCGTCATGGCCTCCATCTCGACGCCGGTCTGGCCGGTCGTCACGGCCTCGGCCCGGATGCGCAGGACGCCGGCCGCCCGATCCGGGGTGATGGCCACCTGGAGGTCGGTCAACGGCAACGGGTGGCACAGCGGGATCAGCTCGCTCGTGCGCTTGCCGCCCATGACCCCGGCGAGCTCGGCCACGGCCAGGATGTCGCCCTTGCGGCCGCCCCCGTCGATGACGAGGCTCATGGTCTCGGGCGAGAGGCGGACGGTCGCCTCGGCCACCGCGCGTCGGGTCGTCACGGGCTTGGCCGACACATCGACCATGCGCGGTCGGCCCGTCCGGTCGACATGGGTCAGGCGGCGGCGCTCGGCGCGGGGCACGGGTCGGCGTTCCATCACGGTCGAGGATAGCGGGCCGGACGCCGGGCGATCAGTCGCGGTCGAGCCACCACACCTCGATCTCGCTCCCCGCGGGCAGGCGATCGTCGGCCTCGGGGATGACCGCCAGCGCGTCGGCCGAGGCAAGGGCCGACAGGACGTGGCTCCCCTGTCCGCTCGCGCCGCCCGCCAGGGTGACCGACAGGCGACCGCTCGCGTCGCGGATCGGCGTCCCCTCGGGATCGCGCGCCACGAGCGTACGCACGAAGGCGCGCCGTCCGTGGCTCTTGCTCACGTCCTCTGCCAGGACGCCTCGATCCCGCGGCCGGTACCAGCGATCGGGGCGATGGCCGGCCAGGCGCCGGATCGCCGGGCGGACGAACAGCTCGAACGTGACGAAGGTGGACACCGGGTTCCCGGGCAGGCCGAACAGGAGCGCGGGCTGCGGGACCCCGTCCGGGTCGCTCCACCGGCGCTCCGCCACCCCGAACGCGAACGGCTTGCCGGGCTGGACGGCGACGCGCCACAGCTCCATCTCGCCGAGGTCCTCGAAGGCGGCCCGCACCACGTCGTACGGACCGACCGATACCCCGCCCGAGACGATGACGGCGTCGGCGCCCTCGGCCAACCCGGCCACGATCCGGGCGTGGACGTCGTCGAATCGGTCCGCCGCGATGCCCAGGACGCGCGGGTCGCCGCCCGCCGCCTCGACCATGGCGACCAGGCCCGGGCCGTTGGCGTCCGGGATGCCGGCCGGCCCGAGCTCGACGCCTGGACCACGGACCTCGTCGCCCGTGGCCAGGATGCCGACGATGGGGCGCCGGTGGACCGCGACGTGATCGATCCCGGCGCCGGCCACGAAGCCGATGACGGCCGGCGTCAGGACGGTCCCCGGCTCGACCAGGATCGCGCCGGCCGCGATATCGCTGCCGCTCGGCCGGATGGAACCACCGACGGGCACCGGCCCGTGGACGTGCACCGCGGCCGGGAGCGGGCCCGCCGCGTCCCGGCCGCGCGGTCCGGACGGCACACCGTCGTCGCCGAGCGGGGTGGTCGACTCGACCGGCACGACCGCGTCCGCGCCCGGTGGCACCGGTGCGCCCGTGGCGATGCGGATCGCCTCACCCAGCCCGACCGCGCGATCGGGTGCGCTGCCGGCGCGGACCTCGCCGACCACGACCACGAGTGCCGGCTCGCCCTCGGTGGCGGCCGCGACGTCCGCCGCCCGGATCGCGTAGCCGTCCATCGCCGAGTTGTCCCACGGCGGCAGCGGGATGGCGCTCGTGACGGCCTCGGCGGCCACCCGCCCACGCGCTTCCAGGATCCAGGTCGACTCGGCCTCCGTCGGACCGGTGATGCGCGCGTGCACGAGGTCGCGCGCCTCCTCCATGCTCAGCAGCCGATCGCCGAGGGTCACGGCACGATCCCCCGCTCCTGGGCGCGCTGCCGAACGAGCGCGACCACGGCTCGCCGGGTCACGATGCCGGCGAACCGCCCGCCGTCGTGCACGGCCAGGCCGTCGGTGGCGTGCTCCTGGAGCAGGTCCAGCACGGTCCGCAACGGGGTGTCCGGCGCGACCGTCGGCATCGCGCGCTCCTCGTCCACCACGTCACCGGCCCGGGTCGTCGGCCAGCGATCGCGCCGGATGCGGCGGATCCGATCGGCCCCGAGCAGGCCGATCACGACGTCATCGCGCATGACTGGCAGCACGCCCGAGGTCCCGCGATCGAGCACCTGGTCGGCGAACGTGTCGAGGGTCAGGGCCGCCGGCACCCCCGTGACGTCGCGCTCCATCACGTCGTCCACGGTGGCACCGTCGAGCAGGTCGTCGACCGTCGCGCTGCGCTCGACCGCCCGGGCGACGGTGATCAGGAACCAGCCCGCGATGGCCACGAACAGGCCGTCGATGGCGTCCACGAGCAGGATGAGCGCGAACCCGGCGACGCCCGCCAGGCGGCCGAGCCAGCGTCCCGAGACGGCCGCGGCACGCAGGCCCTCGGTCGGATCACCGGTGCGCGACCAGACCGCGGCGCGGACCAGGCGACCGCCATCGAGCGGATACGCCGGCAGGAGGTTGACCAGGCCGAGCAGCAGGTTCAGCGCCCCGATGATGACGGCGATCCGCCCGACGATCATGACCACCGACGGCGCGCCGTCCCCGAGGGCCAGGATCACGGCGAACGTCCCGGCCAGGGCGATCCCCGCGACGAGGCTCACGAGCGGGCCGGCGAGGGCCACGCTCGCCTCGTCGCGCGGGCGGCGGGTCAGCAGGTCGGGCCCGGCGGCGCCGCCGAAGACGAACACCACGACCGGCCCGCCCGGTACGCCGGCGCGCCGAGCCGCGACCGCATGGCCGAGCTCGTGCGCCAGCGCGGAGACCAGGAACGACGCGGCCACGACCGCCCCGACGACCCACGCGCCGACGCCCGTCACGCCGGGGGCGAGGCCGTCGACCTGGGTCACGACGGACACGACGATAAGGGCGAGGACGAGCGCCCATGACACGTGGACCCGGACCTCGAAGCCGAGGATGCGGGCGATCGGCAGGGCGTTCACGCCGGCGGCCCCGGTCGCGACCGGCCCGCCGCCACGCGCTCGAGGGCGATGCCGAGCACGATCGCCACGGCGCCCACGGCGATCGCCGTCTCCTGCCAGAAGCGGAACGGGAAGAGCTGGACGAGTCGTTCCGTCGTCGGGACGAAGGTGTAGCTGCCACCCGGGAAGACGAGCCGGTGGAACACCTCGAACAGCGCGTCGAAGGCGACGAACGACGCCACGCCGAGCGCGACGAGGCCGACCACGAGGGCCAGCGCGCCACGCCGGACCGCGCGCCACCACCGGCGTCGGCCCTCGACATCCGGCCCCGGGACGCGGGACGCCAGGACGGTCAGCACGACGGCCACGACCGCCGCCAGAAGAGCCCGATGAACACGGATCGAACGTCGGGCATGTGCGATCGCTCCCGCTCGTTGAGCACGGGCGTCCCGTCCACGCTGACATCGAAGTCCGGCGGGCCGAGGACCAGGTCGGCGAGGATCGCGTCGGTGACCGTCCGCAGCACGGCCGGCTCGTAGCCGGTCCAGGCGACCGCCTCGGCCCGGTCCTGCTCGAAGGCGATCCAGGCGGGGCTGAGGAACGGCACGATCGCCAGCGCGAGGATGCCCAGGACCACCCCCAGGGCGATGACCAGGTCGATGACCAGGTCGATGACGGTCCGGGACACGGCGTGCACCGGCGCATCGTAGCCCGCCGGCCGCGGACCGGCCTCGTCGGATCGGCTACTCGTCCTCGAGGGTGTGCGCCTGCTCCCACCAGCCCTCGATCGTCAGGTCGCTGGGCGGCTCGACGGCGAGCTGGCCGGCGGCGCGCCGGAGTCGCTCGCGGAAGGCGTCGAGGGGCAGCGCCAGGATGTCGCGCAGGCCCTCGATGCCGGCCTGGATGAGGAGCTGGTGCTCGTCGGGCCCGAAGCTCGCGAGGTTCAGCATGAGAGCCTCGTCGCGCCACATCAGGACGTCGTTGGTGCTCGCATCGACCTGATCCGCCAGCGTCTGGCGACGGGTCGGCGTCTCGGACACCTCGAGCAGCAGGCCGGTGGTGAAGATGCCCTGGTGACCCAGTCGGTCGAGATGGACGGGCTCGATCCGGGTCAGTTCGTCGATCGGCGGCATGCCGTCATCATCGCACGCCGACGGGGCCCGTCGTGCGGGACCGTCGAGGCATAGACTGCGCCCACGCCGGCCGAGGCGCCGGTCACCGGGAGGATGGACATGGACCGCATCGACCCCGCCGCGTTCGCGCAGCTCCAGGCCGAGGTCGCCGCGCTGCGATCGGCCGTGGCCGGCCGGGCCACGGTCCGGGCGCCCGGGTCCGAACCCGGCACGGGCACGCCCTCGCCGTCACGCTCACGCCGTCGCCGAGCCGCTGCGGCGCTCGCCCTGACGGCGCTCGTGATCGCCATGCCGGTGCTCGTCAGCGCCAGCCACCAGTTCACCGACGTCCCGACCACCAACTCGTTCCACACGGCCATCTCCAACCTCTACGGTGCGCGCCTGACGACCGGCTGCTCGACCGGCCGGTTCTGCCCGAGCGACGCCGTCACGCGCGGCCAGATGGCCGCCTTCCTCAACCGCTCGCTCGGGCGCGGGGCCGCCGACGCGTCGTTCGCCAGCGACGACTGGGCCGAGCTCGCCGACCTGACCGCGGCCGAGGTGACCCTGCGAACCGGCGGCGCGACCGGTGGGACCGCCCACGTGTGGGTGCACGGCGGCCTGTCCGCGTGGACGGACGAGAACGGCATCTGCCCGTGCGAGATCGAGCTGTGGCTGAGCAACGATCAGACCCTCGACGTCTCGTTCAGCGCGTTCGAGATCATCGGCAGCGAGGCCGTCGGCGGCTATCGCGACGGGTCGCTGTCCGTGTCGTACCTGTTCGCGGTCCCGTCCGGACAGGACGTCACCTACTCGCTCCACGCCGAGATCACCTCGCTCCTCCCGCCGTCGCCGGAGAACGACGCCGGGTTCGGCTACGACCTGACCGCCATCTACCTGCCGTTCGACGCCGACGGCGGCAATCCCGCCCTGCCGATCGCGACGTCGGGCGAGGGCGGTCGGCGCAGCCGCTGAGCCCGCGCCCGCCCTGCGACCGACCGGGGCGCCCGGCTTCCTCGGTCAGTCGCGAACCCGCGCCAGGACGCCGGTCGCGAACCCAGCCAGCGCGACGTCCTCCAGCGGCGGGTTGATCAGGCCCGCCCGGGCGTCGCGCAGGGCACGCTCCAGGCGGCCGGTGAGGAAGCCCGGACCGCCGGCGATGCGCAGCGCGTCGTCGGTGGCGTCCACGGCCGCGCCGGTGGCGACGAGCTTGGCCAGCGCGACGTCGTCCGCGCTCCGGTCCGCGTCCCAGCGCCGGGCGACGTCGGCCACGACGATCCGGGCGGCGCGCAGCCGCGCGTCGATCCGCCCGAGGCGGAGCTGGACCGACGGGATGTCCGCGACCGCCGTGCTGCCGTCGCCGGGCCGCCGATCGAGCGCCCAACGGGCCACGGCGTCGCGGGCCCCCTCCCCCACGCCGAGGTAGGCGGCCGCCACGGCGGTGCCGAACCACGCCAGCGGCGCCGACCCTCGTGGATCCGGGGCGCCGGACGACCGGCGGACGACCAGCGTCCCCGCGGCGTCACGCAGGACCAGCCGGCCCGACGCCGAGCCGCGCATCCCGAGGGCCTCGAAGCCGGGCAGCCGCTCCACCCCGTCGGCGGCGAGGTCCACCAGGAACACGCCGACCTCGACCGGGTCGGCGTCGCCCAGTCGGGCGGTGACGAAAGCGTGGGTCAGGACCGGCAGCCAGGTGGTCCACGTCTTCTCCCCGGAGAGCCGCCACGGTGCGTCCGGGCCGGTCTCGCCCGACGGCGATGTCGCGACCGTGCCCGGGATGGCGCCGCGCGCCGGGGACCCGCCGCCCTCCTCGGTGGCCGCGTTGTTGAGCAGCGCCCCGTCCTGCACCACGGCGGCCCACACGCGGTCGCGCAGCGCGGTCGCGACCGCGCCCTCCCGCGCGTCGCGCAGCGCTCCCGTCGCGTGCACGTGCATCGCGAACCCGAGCGCCGTCGACCCGTCCACGGCGCCGATGGCGGCAAGGGCCTCGACCGCCTCGACCAGGGACGCGCCGAGGCCTCCCGCCTCGGTGGGAACGCACAGCCGGTGCAGGCCCGCGTCCACGATCGCCGCCGATGCGCGCGGCTCGAAGGCGTCGCCCAGCTCGAGCTCGCCGAGCCGCTCGAGGGCGAGATCCAGCGCGGCGCGGATGGCCGGGGTCATGCGGCTGCCGCCTGCGCCGCGGCCCGCAACAGCTCCCAGGCCCGTGCCACGTGGCGTTCCTCCGTGCGCAGGTTCCCGATGGCGATCCGGATGGCGAACCGCCCACGCAGGCGCGTGTGAGACAGGAAGACCTCGCCGGTCCGATCGGCCGCATCCATGATCGCCGCGTTGCGCTCGTCGAGCGCCTCGTCGCCCAGGGTCCCGTCACCGATCCAGCGCAGGCAGACGGTGGAGAACGGGACCGGCGCGAGGCGCTCCCAGGCCGGGTCGGCGTCGACCCACGCGGCGACCTGCTGGGCCATCGCCAGGTGGTGCTCGATCGGCTGCCGCAGCCCCTCCAGGCCGAACCAGCGCAGCTGCATCCAGACCTTGAGGGCTCGGAAGCGCCGGCCGAGCTGGGGCGTGTACTCGTTGACGTCGCGGACCGGCGCCGCCCGGTCGAGCGTGCGCAGGTACTCCGGGACGAGGCTGAACGCATCGCGCAGGGACGGCATCCGCCGGGTCAGCAGGAGCGACGCGTCGAGCGGCGTGAACAGCCACTTGTGCGGGTTGACCACGATCGAGTCGGCCCGCTCCCAGCCGAGGAATGGGCCGCGACGGTCCGGGACGATGGCCACGGCACCCGCGTACGCCGCGTCCACGTGCAGCCACAGTCCCTCGCGCTCGGTGATCGCGGCGATGGCTGCCACCGGGTCGATCGCGGTCGACGATGTCGTGCCGACCGTGGCGACGACCCCGATCGGGCGCCGGCCCGCGGCTCGGTCGGTGGCGATCGCGGCCTCGAGCTCGGCGGGCCGCAGGGCCCAGGCGTCGTCCGTCGGGATGCGCACGAGCGCCTCTCGACCGAGCCCGAGGGTCATGCACGCCTTCTCGATCGAGCTGTGCGCCTCCTCGGACGCGTACACCCGCAGGGCGCCGAGCTCCGGACGGCCGGCGAGACCCTGTCGAGCGGCATCGATGCCGGCCGCCTGGCGGGCGCCGGCCAGGGCGATGAGCGAGGACGTCGAGGCCGTGTCGGTCAGGAACCCATCGAATGCCTCGGGCAGGCCGAGCGCGGTGCGCAGCCAGCCGACGACGACGACCTCGAGCTCGGTACCGATGGGCGACGTACGCCACAGCATCGGGTTCTGGCCGAGCGCGGCCGTCAGCATCTCGCCCAGGATGCCCGGGCCGGACGCGGTCGTGGCGAAGTAGGCCAGGAAGCCCGGGTGCTGCCAGTGCGTCGCGTTCGGCTCGATGAGCCCGCGGTAGGCGGCCAGGATGGCCGCCAGCGGCTCGCCCTGCTCCGGGGCCTCGGTCGGGAACCGCGGCGCGAGCGAGCCGGGCTCGATCGGCGGGAGGACGGCGCGCGCCTCGACGCCGGCGAGGTAGTCGGCCATGATGTCGACCACCTCGTGCGCCGCCGCCCGGAAGGCCTCCGGGTCCATGTCGGCGCCGCCGGACCGCCCCTCGGCGCGGTCGAGGTCGCTCAGATCGACTCCCCGATCTGCTCGAGGATCTCGCTCATCTGCGACCGGACGAGGAACAGCGCGACGATCGTCAGCAGCCCGACCAGTACCACGATCGCGGCAAGGGCGACGAGGCAGCCGAAGGCCAGCCCACGGCCGCTCGCGCTCGGGCGCACCGCCGCACTGTTGGCGATTCGGTCGTGGATGCCCTGCTTGGTCGGGCTCGTGGCCGTGGTGATGAACATCACCAGGACCCAGATGAACTGGGCCGCCCCGGCAGCGCTCTCGAGCGCGGCCGTGAAGCCGAACAGGCCGAGCCACTGGCCGTAGCCGAGCCAGCGCCGGACGGCCTGCTCGAGGGTCAGGGGCGCGCCGTCAGGCGCGTTCCCGACCTGGATGCTGAAGATCCGCTGGCCGAGGGTCGCGCGCCGTCCGCCGCTCCACGACGCCACGAAATACAGGCCGCCCACGATGATCGAGAGGACGGCCAGCTCGAAGCCGCCGGTGAGGGTCGTCACGCCGTCCTGGTCGACCGATTCGACGAAGCCCAGCAGGCCACCGATGATCGCGGCGACGATGCCGACCAGGAACACGTCGACGATGTAGCCGACCACGCGCGAGGCCGTGTCGGCGTAGGACAGGCCCGGCGCGACCTCCCGGACGGGACTCGGGGGCGGGCCCCAGGCGACGCTCGGTTGCGCCGGCTCGGATGACAGGAGCGGACCGCTCGACGCGGGCGGGGGCGGCGCGTCGCTCGCCGCGGGCCCGGTCGCGGGCCCAGGCAGGGCGGCCCATCCCGGCCCGGTGGGCCCATCGGCCGGTGGCGGTGGCGCCCAGCCGGGACCGCTCGGCGCGGCGGGCGGGGTCGGTTCGGGCCCGGTTCCGGCGGCCGGGGTCGCGCCCGGGGCGCCCCACGGCACCGTCGGCGCGTCGCCGGCATCCTCCGGTGGCGTTTCCCACGGCATCGGGCGGCGATCATCGGGCGGCTGCGTCATCGATCCCTCCAGCGAATGGACGCAGCCATCCTAGCGCCTGACATGCTGCCCGGGACGGGCGACGGCGCCGGGCCCGAATGGGTCCCGGCGCCGTCCGAGGCGCGTGGTGGTCCGGGTCAGTCCCCGAGCTGACCGCGCACCGCGCCACCCGGGTATGCCGCATTGTGGACGTTGACGTAGTACGCGCTCGGGTCCTTCAGGATGGCCTTCGCGAGGTCGCGCTCCACGTCCGCGCAGCCGCTCGAACGGCCATCCGTCGGCGCGGACAGGGGAACCACGACGGGACCGGGCGAGCCGGGCGGGCCGATATGGATGTGCGCCGCCGTGGCCGGCTCGATGCCGCTGACTTCGAGCCACCAGCAGACGCGCCCAAGGCCGACGTTCACGGTGATCCCGGCCCAGCCCGTGCCGTCCGGGTCGCCGGGTCCGGGTGCCTCCTCGGCACCGCTCATGGTCGTGGTGTGCGGCCGGCCGCCGGTCGCGGTCACGGTCATCGCGCTGGCGGCGAGCAGGGCACCGACCAGGACGAACACGGGGAGGATCCGAAGCAGGCGCATGAGGTCACCTCGTCGTCACCGGCGGTGGATCGCAGCGGGGCACATGCGATGGGACCGCCGTCCGGCTATGGATACGTCATCCCGCCCGCCGCGGATCTCGTGGCGTCGCGCTTGGTTCGCGCCGCCGACTGCGCGACGACCCGAGGATGCCGATGACGACGCACCGTCACAGGTGGCGGTCGTGCCCGGACCTGACGAGATCCGTGACCTGGAGCGGCGCCGGCTCCGCGGTCTCGTCGGCGGCGACAGCGTCGCGGCTCGGCGTCTGCACGCCTCCGATCACCAGGTCGCGCCACCCGGGGGCGAACCGGTGTCGAGGGACCACTGCCTCGGGATGATCGAGCGTGGTGCGTTCACGCACGACACCGTCGAGCCGGCGTCCGAGATCGAGAGCGACGCGGATCCTCGACCGACACTGAGCGCGATGCTCCCAGGCCGCGGAGGAGAAGTGGTCGGGGCGGCCGGATTTGAACCGACGACCACCAGTCCCCCAGACTGGTGCGCTACCAGACTGCGCCACGCCCCGACAGGCTCGGAAGTCTACCACCGCGTCCGGTCGAGGCCGGCCGCCTCACTCGGGCTCGCGTCGACCCCACGCGCCGAGGTCCAGCAGCTCGTCCTTGGATTCGCGCGCGAGCAGGTCGACCAGACAGCGCTGGACGGACTTGCCCTCGAACAGGGCGCGATGCACCTCGCGGGCGATCGGCATCTCCACCCCGAGTCGGTCGGCCAGGGCGAGCGCGGCGTCGACCGTGTAGGCACCCTCCGCCGTACCCGGCAGGTCCGCCTCGATGTCGGCCCACGGCCGGCCCTTCGCCAGCTCCTCGCCGAGGCGGTGGTTGCGCGACAGGCGCGACCCGCACGTCGCGATGACGTCGCCGATGCCCGCCAGCCCGGCGAAGGTCAGCGGGTTCGCCCCGGCCGCGATGCCCACGCGCATCATCTCGGCCAGGCCGCGGGTCATCAGCGAGGCCTTGCCGTTGTCGCCGAAGCCGAGTCCGTCGGCCGCGCCGGCGGCGATGGCCACGATGTTCTTGAGGGCGCCGCACAGCTCGACGCCCAGGACGTCGCGATTGACGTACAGCCGGAACTCGCGCCGGCCGAGGCGCGCCGCGATGCGGGCGGCCCGGTCGGGGTCGAGCGCCGCGACGACGGCCGAGGCCGGAAGTCCCAGCGCGATCTCCGACGCGAGGGTCGGGCCCGACAGGACCGCGACGCGCTCCGGCCCGACGCCCGCCGCGTCGACGATGACCTCGCTCATCCGGTCCAGCGTGCCCGACTCGAGGCCCTTGACCAGCGACACGATGTCGGCTGAGGCCGGGATCGCCTCCCGCACGCGCTCGACCTCGGCCCGCAGGTGCGACGACGGGACGGCGAAGGCGACGAGGTCGGTCGCGGCGGCGAGGGCCGCCGGGTCCGCCGTCGCATGGACGTGGTCGGGCAGGTCGATACCCGGCAGGCGGCGCTCGTTGCGTCGTGTGGCCTCGATCGTCGCTGCGACCGCCGGGTCGTGGCACAGCAGCGTGACCGGCTCCTGGCGTGCGACCAGCGCCGCGATGGTGGTGCCCCAGGCGCCGGCGCCGACCACGGCGACCCGCGGCCCGTCCGGGACGGCCATCAGCGTGGGCGCTTGGACCGGCTGGCGCTCGACGGACGGCGCGCCGGCGTGGAGGCCTTCGAGCCCTTGGCCGACGTGGACGTCTTCGTCCTGGCGCCCGATCCGCCCGTCGAGCGCTTGCGCGGCAGCTTGACCGAGGCGCGGTCGCGGAACACCAGGCGCAGCGGCGTGCCGTCGAAGCCGAAGGTCTCGCGCAGCCGGTTCTCGAGATAGCGTCGGTAGGAGAAGTGCACGGCCGACGCGTCCGAGGCGAAGAACACGAACGTCGGCGGCGCGATGGCCGCCTGGGTCATGTAGAAGAGCTTCGGTCGCTTGCCCCGGACCGGCGGTGGGGGCGTTCGCTCGGTCGCCGCCAGGAGGAGCCGATTGAGCTCACCAGTCGGGATGCGCCGGCGCCGCTCGGCCCAGATGTCGATGGCCAGCTCGAGCACGCGCTCCACGCGCTGGCCGGTCCTGGCGCTGATCGACACGATCGGCGCGAAGTCGATGAACGGGACCTCGTTGCGGATCCACTCGGTGTACTGGTCGAAGGTCCGATCGGTCTTGTCGGCCACCAGGTCCCACTTGTTGACCGCGATGACCAGGCCCTTCCCCTCCTCGACCGCGTAGCCCGCCACGTGGGCGTCCTGGGACGTCAGCCCCTCGACGGCATCGACGACCAGCACGGCCACGTCGGCCCGGGACAGCGCCGACAGCGCCCGCAGCGTGGAGTAGCGCTCGGCCGCCGGCCCTGAGGCGACCTTGCCGCGCCGGCGGATACCGGCGGTGTCGATGAGGACGACCTCCGAGCGGCCCCACTGGAGCCGCGTGTCGATCGCGTCGCGCGTGGTGCCGGGGATCTCCGACACGATGGCGCGGTCCTCGCCCAGGAGCGCGTTGAGCAGGCTCGACTTCCCGACGTTCGGGCGCCCGACGAACGCGATGGCGGCCGGCGACGTGTCGGCTTCCGCGGCGATCGCCGCATCCCACTTCGCGGCGTCCGGGTCGCCGGCGTCCGACCCGTCCTCGTCGTCCTCCTCGGCCTCGGGATCGCCCACGACGAACGGCTCGAGGCGCCCGGCGGCGACCTCGTCGGCCCATGCTTCGGCCTCGGCGTCGCGAGCCTTGCGCGCCAGCTCGGCCTCGCTCTCCGGCGGCAGGGCCCACACGATCGCGTCGAGCAGGTCGCCGGTCCCCCGCCCGTGCGAGGCGGAGATGGCGTACGTCTCCTCCCAGCCGAAGGCGTGGAACTCGAGGCCGTCGAGCTCGCGCTGTTCGTTGTCGGCCTTGTTGACCGCCACGATGACCGGCGCCGTGGCGCGGCGCAGGAGCTGCGCCGCCTCCTGGTCGGCCGGGGTCAGGCCCGCGACCGCGTCGGTCACGAACACGATGACGTCGGCCTCGGCGATGGCCAGCCGCGCCTGCTCCTGCACGCGCGCCTCGATCGGGTCGCCCGGATCCTGCTCCAGGCCGCCGGTGTCCACGATCACGAAGCGGCGGCCGTTCCACTCGGTGTCGCCGTACAGGCGGTCGCGCGTCGTGCGAGCACGGTCCTCGACGATGGCCGTGCGGGCCCCGAGGATGCGGTTGAACAGCGTGCTCTTGCCGACGTTGGGTCGACCGACGATGGCGACGACCGGGAGCGCGCCACCGAGGCGCGTAGCGGACACGTCGGTCGCCGTGCGGGCGGCCGCGTTCACGCGGCGCCGGCGGCGGGGCGTGCTGGCGTCAGGTTCGGCAGGGACGTGGTCCGGCCGGCCGGCGTGGCGGCACGCTCCAGGGCGGCCGCGGCCAGCTCGCCGGCCCGTTCCCGCGCCTCCGGGGTCCCCGCGAACTCGAGGATCCGCTCGGCCACGTCACGCAGGTCCTCGATCGGCGTGGACGTGCCGCCCGTCACGCCGACCACCCGGGCGTCGCCGAAGATCGACGGGTCGGTCAGGTCGCGCACGCTCTCGATCTGGACGGCGTGCGTGCCCGCGATCTCGCACAGCCGGGTGAGCTCCTTGGTGTTCGCGCTCGAGCGGCCGCCGACGACGATCATCATGTCGACCTCGCGCGCCGTCTCCATGGTGTCCTCCTGGCGGCGGATGGTCACCGGGCAGACGGTGTTGACGATCTTGAGCTCGTGCGCCCGCGAGACCATGAACGCGGCCAGCTTCTCGAACTTCCAGGGCGGTTGGGTGGACTGGCTGATGAGCGCCATCCGCTTCTTGCGCGGGATGGCCGCCTCCCACTCCTCCTCCTCGTCCACGACGATGGCGTCGGGGGCGAAACCGAGCATGCCCACGACCTCGGCGTGCCTGGGCGTCCCGAGCAGGACGATCGTGTAGCCCTCCTCGACCAGCCGGGTCAGCTCGCGATGCTCCTGGATCACCCAGGTGCAGGTGCCGTCGATGACGTCGAGGCCGCGGGCGTTGGCGCGCTCCATGACGTCGGGCCGCACGCCGTGCGCCCGGATGACCACCGCGGCGCCGTGTTCGACGTCGTCGAGCGTGTCGACGGTCTTGATCCCCATCGCCTGGAGATCGCGGACGACCCCCTCGTTGTGGACGACCTGCCCGAGCGTGTGCGTCGCCTTGCCCGCCGCCGACGACTCCTTGGCCTTGTCGATCGCCTCGCGAACGCCATAGCAGAAGCCGGTGCGTCGCGCGATCCGGACCTCCTGCACCATGCCCATACCCGGATTATCGCACGGGGCCTCGTTCGGGCCCCTCGCCTACCGTTCGGGTGGCGCCGGTGGCCGGATGGCGTGGACCTCGCCGTCCGCGTACGGTCCGCGCTGGTCCGGGGGAAGGAGCGCGGCGATGGCCCGCATGATGTGGGTGGTGGCCAGCCCCTTGGCCACCCGCCGGTCCGTGCCCTCGGGCAGGACCTCGGACAGCCGGAACGGGGTCCCGACCCGGATCGTCACCCGGCCACCCGGGTGCGGCAGCTTCTGGCCGCGCGGCCATACGCCGTGCGAGCCGGCGATGCCGACCGGCAGGATCGGGGCGTCGGTCCGCAGCGCCAGCACGGCCGTGCCGTCGCGGGCCTCCTGGAGCCGACCGTCGGGGCTGCGCGTGCCCTCGGGGAAGACGAACAGGACGTAGCCCTCGTCGAGGATGCGTCTGGCGAGGCGGAACGCCTCGACGTCGGCGGCCGCACGATCCACGGGATGGACGCCGCCGTTGCGGGCGACCCAGCCGAGGATGGGCCAGTCGAACAGTTCCTTCTTGCCCAGCCACTGGAAGCGCCGGCGGACCTTGGGCAGCACGACCGACGCCATGACGATCGGGTCGAGGTTCGAGGCGTGGTTGGCGGCGAGGATGATCGGGCCCGTCGCCGGGATCGCGGCCAGGTCGCCCTCGAGGCGGACGCGGGTGAGGCCGGCCAGCCCCAGCCGGGTCAGGAACGCGAGGCCGTGCATCCACGGCGTGACCTCGTCGGTCAGGGGCGTCTCGCGCGGTCGGTCGGTCACTGGACTACCCTCCCGGTGGCAGAGGCTCCCGTGAGTGCTGCCGCTCGGTGAGGACCGGGGAGACGGCCTGGGTCGGTCGCCCCTCGTGGGCCACGATGACACCGCCGCTCCCGGTCC
>JBKHXL010000029.1:0-17228 GCA_046566045.1 Candidatus Limnocylindria bacterium | reverse complement strand
GATGCGTACGGGCCGGTCGCCGACAACGCGGGCGGCATCGCCGAACAGGCCCACCTCGCGCCGGAGGTCCGCCAGCGGACCGACGCGCTCGACGCGCTGGGCAACACGACGGCCGCGACCGGCAAGGGCTTCGCCATCGGGTCGGCCGTGCTGACGGCGCTCGCCCTGGGCGCCACCTACGTCGAGGTCACCGGCGTCACGGAGCTGCAGATCACCGACGTGCGGGTCCTGCTCGGCCTGCTCATCGGGGCGACGCTGCCGTTCGTCTTCTCCGGGCTGACGATGCAGGCCGTGGGGACGGCCGCGGGCACGATGATCGAGGAGGTCCGGCGCCAGTTCCACGAGATCCCCGGGCTGCTCGAGGGTCGCGAGGGCGTCGAGCCGGACGCCGCACGAGCCGTGGACATCTCGACCCGGGCCGCCCTGCGGGCCATGCTCCTGCCGGGCGCGATCGCCGTGGGCGCACCGATCGCCGTCGGGGCGATGCTCGGCGCGGAGGCGCTCGGGGGGCTGCTGCTCGGGTCGATCGCCAGCGGCTTCCTGCTCGCGTTGCTGATGGCCAACGCCGGCGGCGCGTGGGACAACGCCAAGAAGTGGATCGAGCTCGGCAACCACGGCGGCAAGGGATCCGACGCCCACGCCGCGGCGGTGACCGGCGACACGGTCGGCGACCCGTTCAAGGACACGTCGGGGCCGTCGATCAACATCCTGCTCAAGCTGACGGCCATCGTCGCGGTCATCTTCGGGCCGCTCTTCCTCTAGGGTCTGGCGCCGGCTCGGCCCGGAGCCGGCGGACGCGGGCAGCCGGCGCGGGCCGCCGGCGTGGATCCGCGGGTTTGGATCCGTGGCGTAGCATCAGGCCATGCACATCCCGAGGCCGAGCGACGACGACAGGGCACGCTTCCGCGCGGCCGTGCCGGACGACCCGCGGGTCGAGGTCAAGCCGATGTTCGGCAATCTCGGCGCGTTCGTGAACGGCAACATGTTCATGGGCCTGTTCGGGTCTGACATCGGGGTCAAGCTGTCACCCGCGGACATGCAGGCGCTGGCGACGGTGGACGGGACCGCGCCGTTCGGCCCGTCCGAGCGTCCGATGGGCGGCTACCTCACCCTGCCGGCCGCGCTCATCGGGACGGACGCCGGCGCCGACTGGATCGCCCGGTCGCTCGCCTACGTCGGGGCGATGCCGCCCAAGCCACCGAAGGGCTGAAGCGAAGGGCCGAGGCACGGGCGCGCGAGTGGACGCCCCGGCCGGGGCCGAGACGTCGAGGGGCCGCGATGCCGGTCGGTGGCCGCAGATGGGGCAGAGGCCTCCCTACGGCTTGATGACCGTCCCGTCCAGGCGCCGGATCTCCGGCCACGCCCCGTTGAGCGGGTGCTCCGGGAACGGATAGCGCGCCGCCAGCGCCTCGTCGATGTCGATCCCGAGGCCCGGCTGGTCGTTCGTCCAGATGGCGCCGTCCCGGATCTCCGGACAGCCAGGGAAGACCTCGCGCGTCCGCTCCGGGAACAGGTACGCCTCCTGGATGCCGAAGTTGGTGGTGGACACGTCGAGGTGGACGTTGGCGGCGTGCCCGACGGGCGACACGTCGCCGGGCCCGTGCCACGCCGTCCGGACGCCGAAGAACTCGGCGAAGGCGGCGAGCTTGCGCGCCGGCGTGATGCCGCCGATGTCGGAGATGTGGATGCGGATGAAGTCGATCAGTCGATCGCGGATGAGCGGGACGTACTCGGCCTGGTTGACGTACAGCTCGCCCATCGCCAGCGGGATGCTGGTCTGCGGCCGGACGAGCCGGAAGTAGTCGTTGTCCTCGGGTGCGAACAGGTCCTCCAGGAAGAACAGCCGGTACGGCTCGAGCTCCCTGGCCAGCTGGATGCCCATGATCGGCGGGACCCGCTCGTGCACGTCGTGCAGGAGCTCGACCTCGTCGCCGATGCGCGTCCGCATCGCCTCGAACATGCGCGGGATGAGCCGGACGTAGGGCGCCGGTTCCCACGGGTCCTGGCGCATGTCCAGCCGGCCGACGGTCGAGTGGCCGGCCCCGGTCCGGTCCGCGCTCCCCTTCCCGTAGGTCGCGAAGCCGGGCACCTCGATCTGGCAGCGGATGTGGCGGAAGCCCTCCGCCTGGAACTCCCGGACCCGGTCCTCGAGCTCGTCGATGTCGCGACCGTTGGCATGGACGTACACGTCCGCCGCACGACGGACCCGGCCGCCGAGCAGCTCGTAGACGGGCATCCCCGCACGCTTGCCCTTGATGTCCCAGAGGGCCATGTCCACGCCCGACATGGCGTTGTTGAGGACCGGGCCGCTGCGCCAGTACGAGCTGACGAAGGCGGCCTGCCAGATGTCCTCGATGTCGGCGGGGTCGCGGCCGATGAGGAACGGGCGCAGGTACTGCTCGATGGCGGTGACGACCGCCAGCGGACGCTGGGTGAAGGTGGCGCAGCCCACGCCCCACAGGCCGGCGTCGCTCGTCTCGACCTTGACCACGACCAGCCGGATGCCGTCGGGGGCGGTGCAGATCGCCTTGACGTCGGTGATCGTGACCGGCTGATGTGTCGCGGACGGTTCCCACGGCGGGGTCCAGGCCTCGACCTCGCCCGACTCCTCGTACTCCGACATCGTCGCCTGCCTTCCTGTGCTTGGTGCGGCCCCGGGTCGCGCTGCGACTCAGGCTCGATCCGGTCCGGGTCGCCAGGGCGTGGCCGCCGGGCCGCTGACGCCCGGCTCCACGACGAACAGCCCGCCGGCATGCGGTTGCTTCGCGAGGGCGTCTGCCGACAGGCCCGCCCGCGCGGTCGTGATGACCAGCAGCCCGGCACCCGGACCGCCGAACGCACAACTCGTGACGTTGGTCGCGGGGACGCGGACGATCGTATCGAGGCGGCCGTCCGGCGTGTAGCGATGGACCGCGCCGCCGCCCCAGATCCCGACCCAGACCGCGCCCTCGTCGTCCACGCACAGGCCGTCGGCGACCCCACCGGACGCGCTGACGTCGATGGACCCCCGGCGTTCGCCGAGCTCCCCGCCGTCCACGTCGTAGGCGAACCCGCGGACGAGCGGATCGGCCGAGTCGGCGAACCACATGGTCCGGGCATCGGGGCTCCAGCCGAGGCCGTTCGACACGGTCAGGCCCTCGAGGACGGGGGTCGCGACCGGCCCCGGATCGAGTCGGTAGAGCGTCCCCTGCCCCGCCCCCGCCTCGCCCTCGGCCAGGGTGCCGGCCCAGGCCCGCCCACGCGGGTCGCACTTGGCATCGTTGCCGCGCACGTCGGGCCGGTCGGCCAGCAGGTCGAGCACGGACGCACGCCGCCCGTCGCGATCGAGGCGTCCGAAGCCGAGGGCGTCGGCGACGAGCCAGCCACCGCCCTTCGCCGGCAGCGCGGCCCCGACCGAGTGGCCCAGCTCGTACGAGCGGAGGGTCTCGCCGGCCGGCGAGACCAGGGCGACGCGACCGGCCAGGATGTCGACCCACACGAACGCCCCTTCGTCGGCGTCCCAGAGCGGGGCCTCGGCCAGCGACGCGCCGGCATCGAGGAACAGGTCGGCCGTCAGGACGGTCGGGGCCACGGCTAGCGCCGGATCCGGGCGCCTGCGCCGCGCATGAGCCGCTCGACCTCGTCGAGGGTGGCCATCGACGTGTCGCCCGGCGTGGTCATGGCCAGCGCGCCGTGGGCCGCACCGTACTCGACCGCCGCCGCTGCATCCCCGAGCTCCAGCAGCCCGTAGACCAGGCCTGCCACGAAGCTGTCACCCCCTCCGACCCGGTCCAGGATGTCCAGATCGCGACGCTCGGTGGCGCGGTGGATCGTGCCGGCCACGAGGGCCATGGCGCCCCAGTCGTTGCGGCTCGCGGAGTGCGCCGAGCGCAGGGTCGTGGCCACGACCGACGCGTTCGGGAACTGCCGAGCGACCTCGCCCAGGAGGCCCTCGTACGCGGCCGGGTCGAGGCGGCCGTCCGTCGTGCCGCCGCCCGGCACCTCGATGCCGAGGCACGCGGTGAAGTCCTCCTCGTTCCCGATGAGCACGTCCACCCGGGCCGCGAGCCGGCGGTTGACCGCCTGGGCCTGTGCCCGGCCACCGAACGCGTCCCACAGGCTCGGCCGGAAGTTCAGGTCGTAGGACACGACGGTGCCGTGGCGATGCGCGACCTCGATCGCCTCCTCGATGACCGCCGGGGTCGTGTCCGACAACGCGGCGAAGATGCCGCCGGTGTGGAGCCAGCGGACGCCGACGCCGCCGAACAGGGCCTCCCAGTCCACGTCGCCGGCCGCGAGCTGGCTGGCCGCGGTATGCCCGCGGTCGGACACGCCGACGGCGCCCCGCACGCCGAAGCCGCGCTCCGTGAAGTTGAGGCCGTTGCGCGCCCGCCGCCCGACACCGTCGAACGGCAGCCAGCGGATCCACGAGGCGTCCACCCCGCCCTGCAGGATGTGGTCCTCGATGAGCCGGCCCACTTCGTTGTCCACGAGGCTCGTGACGACGGCGGTCCGAAGCCCGAACGTGCGGCGCAGCCCGCGCGCGACGTTGTACTCGCCGCCGCCGGCCCACACGTCGAAGCGGCGGGCCGTGCGGACCCGCAGCTCGCCCGGATCCAGGCGGAGCATGACCTCCCCGAGGGCGACCGCGTCGAGCCCACAGTCCCGCGCCGGGCGGATGGTCAGGCCGGCCACGGGTGCACCGCCCTCAGCCATCACTGCCGACCCCCGCCGGCTCGGGCAGACCGTCGCGCTCCTCGACGGCCACGATGTGCTCGGCCTCGAAGCGCAGCAGCCGGCGGGCGTTCGACAGGTCGAACGGCGCGGTCCGACCCGGGAATGGCGCGCGGCGGGGGACGCCCGGGTAGTAGCGGTCGAGGAGCGCCTCGGTGTGATACGGCGCGAGCGTGGTCGGTGCCGCGAGCGTGATCCGGTGACTCCCGCGTGGCGGCTCGGTCAGGCCCAGGATGCACGCGCGCGCCGCATCCCGGGTGTCGAGATACGTCCAGAACTCCCGGGCCGCCGTCGAGTGGTCGGGATCGTCGGCCACGCGGGCCGCTCGCTCCGCGATGGTGTCGTCCAGTCCGCCGAGGAAGGGCAGTCGGAGCGACACGACGGTCATGCCGTGGCGGGTGGCCATCAGGTCGGCGGTCAGCTCGTCCACCTGCTTGGAGTGGGCGTACGGGTCCGCCACCTGGAGCGGCAGGACGTCGTCGATCGGGAGGTACGCGGGCCGCAGCAGGGCCCGGGAGAACACCAGCCCGAAGACCGAGTAGCTGCTCGCGATGACCGCTCGGCGGATCCCGGCCTGGCCGGCCTGCTCCAGGACCGTGAAGGTGCCCGCCGTGTTCCCGATGAACACGGCCTCGGGCGTCCCCATCATGGGGTTCCTGAGCGCCGCGCAATGGACGACGGCGTCCACGCCATCCATCGCATCGCGCACCAGCACCACGTCGTCCATGCTGCCGGCCACGACCCGCTCGGCCTCCACCGTGCCCGGGCGGTGCAGGAAGGCGGTCACGGCGATGCCCCGCGCGCGAAGCTGGCGGACGACCTCGCTGCCGAGCAGACCGGCAGCCCCCGTGACGAGGACCCGCCGGGGGGCCGGCGATGCGGGCCCGGGTCGGTCGGTCCGGGCGATGGAAGCGCTTACAGCCATGGTCGATCGAGGGTACGGCAAGCGCGGATCGACCGCACGGCCGACCCGTCGGCCCGCCACACGTTGCGCGAACGGCGCCTGGCCGGGTAGCCTCGCACCGACCCCCACGACGCCACGACCAGACCCCCCCCATCCGATGGAGCCTGTCCCATGCCCGACCCGACGTCGGAGACCGCCCGGGCCCTTGCCGAGAGCGAGCGGTTCGCCGCCGCCTTCGACCGGTCCCGCATCCCGGCCACGCCGTCCCGCGGGATCGCCGTGCTCGCCTGCATGGATGCGCGCATCCACGTCGAACAGGTGCTGGGCCTGCAGACCGGTGAGGCGCACATCATCCGCAATGCCGGCGGGCTGGCGACCGACGACGCGATCCGCTCGCTCGTGGTCAGCCGGCGCCTGCTCGGGACGCGCGAGATCCTCGTCATCGAACACACCGGCTGCGGTCTGATCGGGATCGACGAGGAGGAGGTGCGGGCCTCGATCGCGGGGGCGACCGGGGAGGCCCTCGATCTGCCGCTGCACGCGTTCGCCGACCTGGACGCCAACCTGCGCGCCCAGGTCGAGCGGATCAAGGCGCATCCCTGGATCGGCGACGTCCCGGTCACCGGGCTCGTCTACCACGTCGAGACCGGACGACTGCGCCTCGTCACGGAGGCGGGCGCCGACCACGCCGGCCAGTCCGGCCAGGCCGACCCGTCCGGCCAGTAGCAGCCGCCTCAGGCTCGTAGCGGCCACAGCGGGCTCGCCGGGCGCGGCGACGCGGGACGGAGCGACGCGGACGGTCTTCGCCGCAACGGATCTGAATCGGGAGCGTCGCCCGTGAGCACCTGGGCGCGACGGTGCTGCGGCCATGCTTGACCCCCGGGTCCGCTCCAGCGACCCACGACGCCCAGCAAGCGAGGTCCACCATGGGTGCAGCCAAGGTCGGTGACGCGTTCGTCACCCACGAGTTCGATGAAGCCATCGCGATCCACCAGGTGATCGTCGATGCCGAGGCTACGCTGGCGAAGCGCCATCCGGTCCCCGAGGCGAAGCGCGCCATCGAAGCGGCCCTGCGGGAGGACCGCCAGTTCCTCAAGCAGCTCCAGGCGCTCGGCAAGCCGAAGGGCGCCACGGGCAAGGTCGAGGATGTCGCGTCCGGCCTGAAGGAGCTCATGGAGCACACGCTCGAATCCGCCACCTCGGAGGGGGCCGATAGCGACTACTACGAGGCGCACGCGGTGCTCCTGAACCTGAAGCGCAAGCAGCAGGATTCGGCCGGGGCGATGCGCAAGATCGCCAGCGACGATCGCGATGCCGAGCTGCGCTCGGCCGCGACCGAGTTCGAGCGCGCCCAGAAAGCCCACTCCAAGGAGCTCGCGACGACCCTGGCGGCGTACGCCGTGAAGATCTCCAACGCGGACTGATCCCCGACGAGGGCCGGGCCGGAGCCGGCGGACCATGCCGGTACGGGTGTGGCCGTCGCTACGCCAGGGCCTGCTCCAGCCATTCGCGGGGCGGGACGCCGCGCAGTCCATCGGGCGTGGGGAAGACACGACAGCGGGGGGTGTAGTCCCCTGGGTCCTCGAATCCGGGCATCACGTCGCGACCGTCGACCCGGATCGTCGGCGATCCCGGGAATCGATGGGCGACGGCGACGACGGGATCGCTCGCATCGACAACCTCCACCGGTGTCCCCGGCGCGACGGCAGCGATGACCTCGTCCAGCAGGGCCCGGGCCGCGACGTGGTTGGGGCAGCCGTCGAAGTAGAGGAACTCGATGTCGTGGCTCACCGACCCAGCATACGCCGGGGCACCAGCGCGCTCGACCACGCGCCATCCGCGGCGTTCCCGCCGCACAGTCCCGTCCCTACGGATGCGCCCGACCCGACTTCGCGTCAAGCTGCCGGCGGATGCGTCCGGCGATCGCCTCCTCGACGACGGTATCCGGGTCACGCAGGCCGCCCAGGCTCGCCCTGACGCCCACCAGGCCCGCATACAGCGGCGGACACGTCGGACAGGTCTCGAGATGCGCCTCGACCGCCGACCGCGTGTCCGCGTCGAGCTCGCCGTCGAGGTAGGCGGAAACGTGCCGGCGGGCGCGCCAGCAGCGCAATGGCTGGGCGAGGCTCGCAAGGCGTCGCTCGTCGCCCTCGGCAAGCGCACTGACCAGCATCATCCGTCCGCGTCGCAGGCGCTGCTTCGTCGCCGGCAGCCCGGCGTCCATCGCGCGGCCGATCTCCGCGGCGGTCCAGCCGACGACATCGTGGAGGATGACCGGCACGCGGTAGATGACCGGCAGGCGAGCCAGTGCGTCCTCGAGTTCGTCGTGGAGTTCAGCGCGCTCGAGCACGCGCTCAGGAGCGACCGAATAGCGGTCGTCCCGCCAG
This sequence comes from Candidatus Limnocylindria bacterium, assembly GCA_046566045.1. Taxonomy (GTDB): domain Bacteria; phylum Chloroflexota; class Limnocylindria; order Limnocylindrales; family CSP1-4; genus SPCO01. The sequence goes on along the minus strand of JBKHXL010000029.1, from coordinate 9,224 downwards.
TCCGCCTCGATGGCGTCGATGTCGAGTTCCTCGCGGTGGACGCGGGACCGGTCGATGACCCGATTGACCAGGCTGCGCCGGAGCCACGCCCACATCGCGGCGCTGTCCCGCAGCTGGTCGCGGCGGCGCCACGCGCCGACGATCGTCTCCTGGGCACAGTCCTCCGCCTGGTCCGCGTCGCGGACCAGGCGGGTGGCCAGGCGGACCAGCCGAGGCAGCGCTGCGACCAGCTGGTCGGCGAAGGCGTCGGCGGCGGGGCCGTCGCGCTGGGTCGAGGTGGTGGGTTCCCGGTCCATCGTGCGGAGGTCGTCCGTGGCGTCAGCGGGTGGCGCGCCTGGTGCTCACCCCGAACAGGGCGTACAGCGGGCAGAAGCCAACGATACCGGTGACCAGCAGGATCGCGGCGATGGCCCACACGACGTAGGCGAGCGGCGCGGTGACGAGACCTGCGATGGCAAGGCCGGTGAGGCCCGTCCCGGCGCCGATCCTGAGGATCCGGTCGAGCGGCGATTCGTTGATGGTCGGCTTCATGGCTGCGTCCTCCTGGTGGCGGGTTCGATCCCCGCTGCTACTCGATGGACGAGACGCAGGTGGCGATGGATACACGCGGGGCAGCCTCGGACCCCGTCGGCAGACGATCCTGGATCCTGGGCCTCAGGCCGGCCGGAGGACCACGATCGACGTCCCGTCGCTGTCGGCGTCCGGGTCGTGGTTCGACGACGACGTGTAGGTCGAGCCCGACTTGGTGATGCCCGAGACCGCGAACGTCACGCTCCCGACCGTGGTGGCGAGTTTCGAGAGGGACACCGAGCAGGTCCCGTTCTTCGAGGTCGTGCACGAGGCTGACCCGCCGCTGGTCCAGGTCCCCGTGACCAGCGCGCCACTCACGTTGGCGTGCGCGCCGCTGTGGACGCGGATCGTCACCTTCGCGCCCCAGCCGCGCCGGCTCTTCGACGTCGTGGCGTCGAGGTCGGCGACGTGCATCGTGCTGGCCGGCGGCGGGGGCGGTGCGGCGTTGACCGTGATCGACACCGTCGCCACGTTGCTCACGGCCAGGCCATCCGTCGCGCTGTAGCCGAACGCGTCCGCGCCGCTGTAGCCCGGGTCCGGGGTGTACGTGATGGTGCCGTTCGCGTTGACGACCACGGTGCCGTGCGGCGGGTCGCTGGCGCTCGAGACGGACAGCGCCGGGCCGTCGATGTCGGTGTCGTTGCCGAGGACCGTGATCGTGACCGCGGCGTCCTGATCGGTGGTGGCGCTGTCCGGGCTGGCGACCGGGGCATCGTTGACGGGCGCGACCGTGACGCCCACCGTGCCCGTGTCCGTGCCGCCCCGGCCGTCGCTGATCGTGTAGTCGAATGCGTCGGCGCCCGCGTAGTCGGCGTCCGGGACGTACCGGACGCTGCCGTCGGCCGCGAGGGTGGCCGTGCCGTGCGGCGGGTCGCTGACGCCCGAGACGGTCAGGCTGTCGAGATCCGGGTCCGAGTCGTTGCCGAGCACGTCGATGTCGACCGCGCCGTCCTCCGCCACGCTCGCGCTGTCGTCGTTCGCGACGGGCGGGCGGTTCGTCGGCGGTGTCAGGCCGAGGACCGCCTCCCCGGCATCGACGACGCCGCACCCGAAGTAGTTCGGGTAGCGCGGGTCCGTCGGCGCGATCGGCGTGCTGCCGAACGCCGTCTGCACGCCGTAGGCCACATCCGCGGTCGCGCACAGGCGCGCCCGCACGTCGTCGAACAGGCCGGCCGTGCCCGCGTCCTGGATGCCGGCACCGACGAGCAGGGCGACGGCGCCCGCCAGGTGCGGTGACGCCATCGACGTCCCGTCCAGCGGGAGGTAGCCGTTGGGCGAGCAGTAGGTGCACGACCCCACCGGGACAGGCGAGTAGATCTGGTTCCCGGGTGCGGCGAAGTCCACCTCCGGTCCCGTGCACGAGTAGCCCGTCAGCGCGTCGTTCTCGTTGGTGAACGTCGTCGCGAGGACCTGCGGATAGGCGGCCGGATAGCGCACCGGGCAGCCGTAGAAGATCTCCTCGAGGGTGGACGTGTTGCCCGAGGCCGCGACCATCAGCAGCCCGGCCGCGCCGGCGTTGGCCACGGCCGCCTCCAGCGCGGCGTTCGGGGTCGGCGTTCCGAGGCTCATGTTCACGACGTCGATGTCGTTGGCGACCGCCCACTCCAGCGCCGCGATGAGGTTCGACTCGTCGCCGCTCCCGGCCGAGTCCAGGATCTTGAGCGCGTACAGGTCGACCTCCGGTGCCACCCCGACGACGAGGTACCCATTGGCCTCGGCCGCCAGGGAGCCCGAGACGTGCGTGCCATGGCCGTTGTCGTCCATCGGGTCGGCATCGCCGTTGACGAAGTCCCAGCCGCCCGCGTAGTTGCCCAGGAACTCGGGGTCCACGACCGGTGGCTCGAGCTCGGGCGGCTGGTCGTGGACGTAGTCGATCCCCGTGTCGATGACGGCGACCTTGACGCCCGCGCCGGTGAAGCCCGCCTCGTGCGCGGCCTTCGATCCGATGCGCGTGACGCCCCACGCGTTGTCGTACTCCCACTGGGCGGCGACCCCGCTCGAGTCGACCGCGGCGGGCTCGATCGCGCTGAGCGTGCCGTCGGGCTCGATGGACTGGACCCTGGGGTTGCGGCGCAGCCCGGGGAGGGCCTGGGCCGGGACCTCGGCCGCGATGCCGTCGATCAGGCGGTAGACCCGGCGGACGGTGCCGCCCAGTGCGCGGATGTCGCGGGCCTCGGCCGCGCCTGGCGACCCGCGGTACAGGACGATGACCTTGACCCGCTCGCCGTCGCCGCTCGGGCCCGCCCCGAGCACGGGCGCACCGACGAGCGCCGTCACAAGTGCCGCGATCACGAGGGCGATCCCCGCCCTCCCGATGGGTCCCCCGGGATCCTGCCGTCGCACTGCCGCCCCTCCTCGCGAGGCGCCCACGATAGGCCCGCGCCCGGCGCTCGACAAGGGGCACGGTGCGTGGTGACACCGCGATCGGGCGTCGCCCCCGGCGCTACCGGGGGCGGGCTACCGGAGGCCGTCGCCCGCCCGGCGCAGGCGTTCGAGCTCGCGCCGGAGGCGCTTGCTGGGGCGCCCTTCCCCGCGGACCGCCAGGATCCCGGGCCGAACCTCGGCCACCACCGGCGGCGGGCTGTGATCCACGTAGCAGGTCACGGCCACGGGCGCCCCGACGCGCGACTCGAACGGCCGCACGACCTCGACGATGCGCTCGCGGTCGGCGATGAACGCCTCCACCCGATCGCCCGCGCGAACCTTGCTCGACGGCTTCGCGGGTGACCCGTTCAGGCGGACATGGCCGCCCTCGCACAGGCGGGTCGCGAGCGGGCGGGTCTTCACCAGGCGGACCGCGCACAGCCAGCGATCGATGCGGGTCTCGCCGGTCGCGGAAGGATCGCTCACGCGTGCAGGGTCGGCACGGTCAGGCACCCAGGTCAGGACGGCGGGTCCTGCTCCTCGGCGACGGCAAGCTCCACCTTGGCGATCTTGGCCATGTTCTCGGTGAGGCGGACGGCCTCCTCGGACAGCTCCACGACCTTGGGATCACCGTCCGGCAGGTCGATCTTGGCGTTCTCGATCGCCTCCAGCGCCTCCGCGTCCTGGGCCAGCTGCTCGGCCGTCGTCCGGATGTCATCCCCTCGTTCAGTCATCTCGCTCCTTCGTGGCCCGGTCAGGAGGCACCCATCGCCCCTCGCGGTATGCATACCACACGATGTGACGCTCCTCGCTCAGATCCCGGGCGCGGACGACGGCACGCGGGTAGATCAGGCGGAGCCAGTCCTGCAGATCCGCGGGCGACGTGGCACTCGCCAGGAGGCGCTCCACCACTCGGCGGAAGCTCTCGTCGTCACGAGGGTTGCAGAACACCGTCGGTCGCGGCGTACCCATGGCGCCAGCCTACCCTGCGACCCGCGCGGCGACAGCCTCGACGGGACCGAGAGCCTTGCGAACTCGCGACAGCGTACCCCGGCCGGGCTGTGGCGCCTCGGGGCGTCCATCGCTGCGAGGGACCAGCGAGGTGCCAGCGATCGCCCGTGACGCACCACCTCGCGCCACCCCGGGTGCACGGACCTCGGGCGTGCGCCCAGCGGCGCAGGAGGGCGTAGGTCGCGGGTTCACGTCGGTCGGGACCATCGGCCCATTGCACCTCCCGACGACGTGTCGATAGGCTGATGGTCTTCCACGTATCCGCGAGGATCCGAATGACGAGTCAGACAATCACGGGCGTGCAGCGGATCGAGCTGGCCGGGGAGACGCACAGCCTGCCCTGGTTCCGGCTGGCCGGCGTCGCGGCGGTCGGCGTCGGCGGCCTGCTCGCGCTGATGCTGGTTCGCCTGACCGGCGGGTCCCCGAATCCGCTCAATCACGTGGGCTACCTGCCGATCGTCCTCGCCGCCTACCTCTTCGGCTGGCGAGGCGGCCTGGTGGCCGCCGGGTACCTCGCATTGCTGCTCGGTCCGCTCCCGACCCTGGCCGGCTTCGCCGGTGGCCTCGAGCAGGCAGACGCCTGGGCCATCCGCGCCGTCGCGTTCGTGGTCGTGGGCGGCCTGACGGGTTACCTCTTCGACCACGCCCGGCTCGCCATGCTCGGCTGGAGGTCCGCCGCGGTCGAGATCGCGCAACGGCAGCGCGACGGCATGGTCGCCCTGGCTCGTGGCGCCGAGGCCAAGGACACCGACACCGGCGACCACGTGGTGCGCGTCCAGCTGCTGGCCGAGGAACTCGCGCGCGCCACCGGTCTGGACGATGAGCGAGCCGCGGACATCGGCTGGTCAGCGATGCTCCACGACGTCGGCAAGCTCCACGTGCCCGACCGGATCCTGCTCAAGCCCGGGCCGCTGAGCGCCGATGAGTGGCAGATCATGCGCCGCCATCCGGTATGGGGCGCCGAGATCCTGGCCCAGGGCGACGGGTTCGAGGTCGCCCGGCGGATCGCCCGCTGGCACCACGAGAACATCGATGGCTCGGGCTATCCCGATGGACTGCGCGGCGAGCGCATCCCCCTCGAGGCGCGGATCGTCCGGATCGCCGACGCGTTCGACGCCATGACCCACCCCCGCCCCTATCAGGCGGCGCGCCCGGTGGAGTGGGCCCTCGAGGAGCTGGCGCGCTACGCCGGTAGCCAGTTCGATCCCGAGCTCGCGGCCCTGTTCATCGACCGGATCCGCGATGACGACGGGCTGCGCGCGCGACTCCACGCCCATCGCGCTGCGCACGGATCGCTGGACCTCCGCGCCTCGTAGGCGCCCCGGTCGACACGGGCGAGCCGGCCAGGGGTAGTGAGCCCCCGGCACGGTCAGCCTGCTCCGACCTCGCGGATCGCGGCCACGACGACCGCGAAGGAGCGAGGAAGCTGGAACCCGGCGCATCGTGGGCAGCGCGAGCACGGCGATAGCCTGTCCCCGCACGCATGACAGACGGCGAAGAGGCGAAGGCCCAGGGGCGGGTGACGGTCAGCCGCCGAAGTTCTCGAACAGGTCGCTCAGCAGTCCTCCACGGCGCGACGACCGCCTGCCATCGTCCCGGCCGCCCGACCACCGCTCGCGGCGGTCGTCGTCATCGTCGTCATCGTCGTCGCGGGAGCGGCGGCGCTCGCTCCGTGGCTCGGTCTGCCACCGCTCCCCATCGTCGGGTCGGTCGGTGCCGCGAGCGACGGATCGCCGTGGCTCGTCGTTCGATGCCGCCTCAAGGTCGAGCAGGCGATCGAGTTCGCCGCGATCGAGGAAGACGCCGCGGCACTCGGGGCACGTCTCGAGATGGATGCCACTGCGCTCGATGGTGCGCATCGGGGTGGTGCACTTCGGGCAGGGCAGGAGCACGGCGGGCTGGGTGGCGAACGTCATCGGGTGTCCTCCTTCGTTGCGTCAGAGACTGTCGACCAGCAAGGCGGCGACCAGCGTGAGTGCGACCGCTGCCATGGCCCATCGGGGGATGAGGTCGCGATATCGGTGCGACGCCGATGTCGCGGGAGTCCAGGTCGTGGCGGGCTGGTCCAGGCGCTCCAGCCGCTCGCCGGGATCACCCGACCGCCAGGCCGGCCGGTACGTCTCGTGCCAGCGCACGCCGGTCTCCGGGCAGATCCAGCCAGCCGACCAACCGTCCTGCGCGACCGAGGCCAGTCGCAGGTGGTCCCGGGCATAGGCGATCCCATCGTCGCCGGCCAGCGCCTCGACCTCCGAGCAGCGGCACCGGGCGCTCATGAGGCCGCCCCGCTCACCGGCAGGCGCGCCTCCGGATCATCGGTCGGCGGAGCGGACGGGTCGCGCGTCCCGCGCGTGGCCCACAGGGACGCTGCGATCGACACCCCGAGGATGCCCACGATGATCGCGATCGAGACGGCGACGGGCATCTTCCACACCTCGACTACGTCGACACTCGTCGGAGCCGGAGCCCGACCACGCCGGCAACCCAGCCGACGCCGGCGAACATCAGGGTGACGATGGCGACGGTCAAGAGGGTCAGTTCCGGATCGGGAGGGCCTGCCGGAACGGCGACCTGGAACAACGTTGCGACGACTGCCCAGCCAAGCAGTCTAGCGGCGCCCGTTCGCCCAGGCCGGGCGAGCAGGTGCGGGGCGAGGGCTCAGCCCGATACCGGGCGATCGGTGGCGTCACGCGGTGCCCGACCTGCTCCGCGCACGCGAAACTTGGATCTGGTTGAGTCCATCTGGCCATCACCAGGGCACTCCGGGTGCGCATACCGGACGTGGTGATCGAGTGGCTCGTCGAGGAGCGGCTCGGGACCTGGTTGACGGCGCATGACGAGATCGTCCACCCCTCGAGCCGGGGCCTGCTGAGCGAGCTTCGGCCGACGCTGCTCGCGGGTGGCGAGGGGCGTTCCTACGCCGCACACCGCCGGCTCGACGAGGTCCGGTTCGCGAACTTCATGGTCTTCGCCGACGTTGTGGCGCGCGAGCCGTTCGACCTCGTGATCGCCGATTCCGCGTGGCACGTCGATCACTACCTCCACCAGAACCCCGAGCTCAAGCGGTTCGCCTTCGCCTGGCTGAGCGACGAGGTCGGCTTTGCCCCGACGGTCGACGAGAGCGATCGCGACGTCGCCCTCCGGGCCGATGCCAACGCCGAGATGATCGAGCTGGTCGATCGCTACCCGCGCATCCGGGACCTCGCCGTCTTCTTGGGTGATGGCCGCGCGCTCCCGGAGGAGCCGTTGGGGCCGGGACTGCCGTCGACCCGGGAGTGGGCGTCTCGTCACTTCGCCTTCGCGACTCATGATCCGGCCGAGCCGGCCGAGGCGATGCGCATCGCGGAGCTGATCAGCCGACTCATCTGACGACATGGCCGAAACGGCCGCGCCGTCAACCGCGCGGCGGCCACATGATCGTCGGCGAGCACGAGGTGCCGGTCGTGGCCCTCGACACCGGCGAGGTCCTCTCGAGCCACCGGATCGAGCCCGCCAAGAGCTACTGGCGCAACACACGACGAGACCCCGGTCGATGGCCGGGGTCCCAGGCGACGCAAGGATCACAGTGACTCGGATGTCCCGACTCATGTGACTCACATGTCGCGACTCATGACAGACCCACGTGTACTCAGGAATGCCGGCCTGTCGGCCGCAGCAGGACGGCGAGGGCCGCCTCCTCGACGATCGACTCGGTAAAGGAGGTCATCGACGAGCGGGCCCCGAGCGAGGGGATGCTGGGGTGCGGGCCGCCGCGGCTCGCTCGTACTCGAGATCCGGTGCGTACAGATCACGCAGCGTCACCGGCGTCACATCGGCCTCTGCTGCAATGTTCCGGTTGAACCCCGAGCGGCTGTACAGGAAGAGCCGAGGCCGGTCACCCGGCGCGACGATCTCAACATCCCTTCGCAAGTCAGCCGCGTCCCCGGGCTTGACCTGCTGCCGGGTCCACTTGGCGGACCCGGCAGCGGCGAGGCGGGAGCCGGCCATCGCTGCGGCGTCGATGTCGCCGCCGCTGAACCACCAGAACCCTACGGTGGTGAACGGGCCGATCGTGCCGATCCCCGAGAGCCGCTGGAGGTGTTGGCGCGCGACTGACTCGAACGTCCGGCTGACGAAGCGGTCGAGCTCCTCGTCCCAGAGCTCCGCGAGCACCGCCGCGCCCTGCCCGAGCTCGATCGCGCTGCGCCATGGGTCCACCAGCGCGAAGTAGAACCGCAGGTACGGGTCGGCGATCACGTACCGGCTGTTCCGCGAGCGCGGCAGGCCCACCTCGGGCGGCGGCACCGTCCGCTCGACGAAGCCGAGCTCGATGAGCCGGTCCAGGTAGGGGGTCACGCGGTTCGCGCCACTGAGGCCTGCTTGGGTCGCGATCTCGCCCGGCGTCAAGTAGCCGTTGGCGATCGCGCGAAGGACCGTCTCGTAGGTACGAGGCTCGGTGAACTCGGAGCGCAGCACGTCCGGCGCCTCACGGAACAGCCGGCCGCCCGGCGAGTAGGCGACGCGCAGCAGCTCGTCGCGGAACGGCCGGCTGGCGTCGAATTCCTCGAGGTAGTCGGGGACGCCGCCCGCGACGGCGTAGAGCCTCACGCGGTCCTCGGGCGGCCACGCCTTGGCGAACTGGCCGGCGTGGTAGTAGTCGAACGGCCGAAGGTGCTGCGCGCGCGTCGGCCGGCCGTACAGCGCACCCTCGGTTGACACGAGCGAGCGCATCATCGACTGCTGGGAACCGGACAGGACGACGACGACGTTCGACCGCGACCCTACGCCGTCCCACCAGCGCTGGAGGAGCGACGGCAGGGCACGGTTCGCCTCGACGAGATAGGGGAACTCGTCGAGGACCAGCCCGACTCGTCGCGTGGCGGCGGTCGCGGCGACGATCGACAGCGCCTCGTCCCAGTCGCGAATCGCGAGCCGCGGCGGACGCCCACGGCGGGACCCGACAGACATCGGACCGAGGACGCGCCCCAGGTCCGCGAGCTGGTCACGCTCCAGCTGCTCCGCCGCGACGTAGTACGAGATCGGCTTGCCCGACGCGAACCGTGTGAGAAGGGCCGACTTGCCCACGCGACGACGCCCGTGGACCACGATGAGCTCGGGGCGCCCGGACGCCCACGCGTCCTCGAGATCCGCGCGCTCCTGGTATCGGTCGACGAACGACTGGGCCATTCCCCGCCTCTATCTAAGCCAGCTTAGACTAAAGCATCTTAGACTATCGCCCGTCGTCGTCAAGCGACCGTCGGTGGATGCGGCCGGTGCTCCGCTCTTCACGTTCGCGCGCGCCA
>JBKHXL010000028.1:0-9038 GCA_046566045.1 Candidatus Limnocylindria bacterium | reverse complement strand
AGCCGCCCTCGATGTAGGGCATGCCGTACTCGTCGAGCATCCGCGCGATGCGGATCTTGTCGGCCAGCGAGAGCGTGATGTTCTCGCCCTGGGTGCCGTCGCGCAGGGTCGTGTCGTAGACGATGACGGGCGCCTCCTGGGCGACCCCGGCCCGCGGGAGCTGGTCGGTCATGCGGCCACTCCGGCGTGCAGCCGCTCGACGACGGCCGTGGCGAAACCGGTCGTGCCGACCACCACCAGCCCGTCGGTCGGGTCGGCCGGGTCGGCCAGATCGTGCGTCCGCCAGCCGGCGTCGAGCGTGGCCGTGACGGCCTCCTCGATCGCGGTCGCGGCATCGTCGCGCCCGAGCGACAGGCGCAGCATCATGGCCGCCGACAGGATCGTCCCGATCGGATTGGCCACGTCCTTGCCGGCGATGTCCGGGGCCGAACCGTGGATCGGCTCGTACAGGCCGAACGTGCCATGGGCCGTCCGGCGCTCGCCGAGCGAGGCCGACGGGAGCATCCCGAGCGAGCCGGCCAGCACCGCCGCCTCGTCCGACAGGATGTCCCCGAACAGGTTCTCGGTGACGATGACATCGAAGTCCGCCGGCTGGCGGACCAGCAGCATCGCGCACGAATCGACGAGCTGATGGCTGAGCGTCACGTCCGGGTTCGCCCGCCCGACCTCGTCGGCGACGGTGCGCCACAGGCGTGACGTCGCCAGCACGTTGGCCTTGTCCACGCTCATCACGCGCCGGCGCCGGCCGCGGGCGAGCTCGAAGGCGAGACGCACGATGCGCTCGATCTCGCGCTCGTGGTACGGCATCGTGTCGAGGGCGCTGCGGTCGCCCGGCTCCGCGGCGGGCTCCCGCCGCTCGCCGAAGTAGACGCTGCCGGTCAGCTCGCGGACGATGAGCATGTCCACGCCCTGGAGCAGCTCGGGGCGCAGGGGCGAGGCGCCGACCAGGGCGGGGTGCACGGTCACCGGCCGCAGGTTCGCGTACAGCCCCAGGCCGCCGCGCAGGGCGAACAGGGCCTGCTCGGGTCGCACGGGCGCCGCCGGGTCCGACCACTTCGGCCCCCCGACCGCGCCGAGCAGGATGGCGTCGCTCGCCCGGCAGGCCTCGACGTCCTCCGGACGGATGGCCACGCCGTGCGTGTCGATGGCGATCCCGCCGGCCAGCACCTCGTGCCATGTCACGTGGAACCCGGACCGGCCGGCGGCCGCGTTGACGACCCGGCGGGCGGCGTCGACGACCTCCGGCCCGACGCCGTCACCGGGGATGGTGGCGACGCGGTACGTCGCCGGCGGACGGCTGCCGTCGGTCACGGCAGGCCCTCCTCGGAGCGCGGCGTCACGAACGCCACGTCGACCCCGTTGATCTCCGCGCCGTGGAGCTTGTTGGTCGCCACGAGGTAGGCGTCGAGCGACGCCTCGATGATGTTGGTCGACAGACCGTGGCCGCTGACGACCAGCGCCCCCGGGCCCTCGTCCGACGAGCGCCGGCAGCGGACCAGGACCTGGCCCTGGGCGTCCTCGCCCGCGGACACGGCCTTGATCTCGTACTCGGTCAGGGTCGGATGCCAGCCGAGGATGGGCTGGATCGCATCGTCCACGGCCCGGAACAGGGCGTTGACGGGGCCGTTGCCGGTGGCCTCCGTGGAGCGTTCCTGGCCGCCGATGGTCAGGGTGACCTGGCCGGTCGCCTTGCCGCCGTGCGACGAGGTGACGTTCCAGCCGACGAGGGCGATGCTCGACGGCACCTCGGACGCGCGCTGCTCGACGAGCGCGAGCAGGTCCGCGTCCGTGACCTCCTTCTTCGCGTCGGCCAGCTCGATGGCCTGGCGGTAGATCGTGTCGAGGGCCTCGCCCTCCAGCTCGTGACCGAGCTCGCGCAGCTTGCCCTGCAGGCCGCGCCGGCCGGACAGCTTGCCGATGGTCAGCTGGCTGCCGGTCAGGCCGATCGACTGCGGGGTCATGATCTCGTAGGTCAGCGGGTGCTTGATCACGCCGTCCTGGTGGATCCCGCTCTCGTGCGCGAAGGCGTTGCTGCCGACGATCGCCTTGTTGGGCTGCACCGTAAACCCGGTCAGGTAGCTGACCAGGCGGGAGGCGGCCGTGATGTGCTCGGTCTGGACGCCGGCCGCCAGGTCGGTGAACTGGGCCGGCCGCGTCCGCAGGGCCATGACGACCTCCTCCAGGGAGGCATTGCCGGCGCGCTCGCCGAGGCCGTTGATGGTCACCTCGACCTGGCGTGCGCCGGCCTGGACCGCGGCCAGGGTGTTGGCCGTGGCCAGCCCCAGGTCGTTGTGGCAGTGGACGCTGACCGTGGCCCGATCGCCGACCAGGTCGACGACCCGGCGGACCAGCGACGCGAACTCCGACGGGATGGCGTACCCGACCGTGTCCGGGATGTTGACCGTGCTCGCGCCGGCGTCGACGACGGCCTCGTAGACCTGCAGCAGGTAGTCGATGTCGGTGCGCGAGGCGTCCTCGGCACTGAACTCGATCTCCGCGTCGCGGCCGAGTTCCCGGCGCCCGTGGCGCACCCAGCGGACCGCCTCGGCGAGAGCCTGCTCACGGTCGATGCGCAGCTTGTGCTTGAGGTGGATGTCGCTCGTGGCGATGAACACGTGGAGGTGGGGCTTGGCCGCGACCCTGATCGCCTCGATGGCTCGCTGCGGGTCGCCATCGCGGCAGCGCGCCAGGGCGGCGACGGCGATGTCCTGCGGAGTCTCCTGGGCGATCCGGCGGACGGCCTCGAAGTCGCCCGGCGAGGCGGCCGGGAAGCCGGCCTCGATGACGTCCACCTTGAGGCGGGCGAGCTGGCGGGCGACCTCGAGCTTCTCCGCGGCGGTCAGCCCGGCGCCGGGCGCCTGCTCCCCGTCGCGCAGGGTCGTGTCGAAGATGCGGACGCTGCCCTCCGGCACGAACGGCCGGTCGGGCGACCCTACGCCGGCGGCGCTCACCGGGCCGCCCCGGGGGTCGTGGCGGCGGCCTGGGCCTGACCGGCCTGGACCTCGACCGGGTTCAGGAACGGCATCTGGGCCCGCAGCCGGGCGCCGACCTGCTCGATCTGGTGGTCGCGGTCGGCCGCGCGCAGGCGCTCGAACTCCTGGCGTCCGCTGTCGTTCTCGGCGATCCAGCGATCGGCGAACGTGCCGTCCTGGATGTCGCCGAGCACCGCCCGCATGCGCTCGCGAACGTTCTCATCGATGAGCCGCGGGCCGCTCACGTAGTCGCCGTACTCGGCCGTGTCGCTGACGCTGAAGCGCATGAAATTGAGGCCGCCGCGGTACATCAGGTCGACGATGAGCTTCAGCTCGTGCATCGTCTCGAAGTAGGCCAGCTCGGGCTGGTAGCCGGCCTCGACCAGCGTCTCGAAGGCCATCTTGACGAGGGCCGCCGTGCCGCCGCACAGGACCGCCTGCTCCCCGAACAGGTCGGTCTCGGTCTCCTCCTTGAACGTCGTCTCGAGCACGCCGGCCCGGGTGCACCCGAGCGCCCGGGCGTAGGCCAGTACGCGCGCCCGGCCGGTGCCCGACGCGTCCTGCTCGACGGCGAACAGGGCCGGGACGCCGCCGCCGGCCTGGTAGACAGACCGGACGAGGTGGCCGGGGCCCTTGGGCGCGACCATCCCGACGTCGATGTCGGCAGGGGGACTGATCCGGCCGAAGCGCAGGTTGAACCCGTGCGCGAACAGGAGCAGGTGGCCGGGGCGCAGGTTCGGGCCGATATCGGCGTCGTAGACAGCCTTCTGCCCGGTGTCCGGCACGGCGATCATGATCACGTCGGCGGCCTTGACCGCCTCGGCCACGTCCAGCACGCGCAGGCCGGCCTCCGCGGCGAGCGCCCGGCTCTTCGATCCAGGCGCCAGACCGACCACGACATCGACCCCGCTCTCGTGCAGGTTCAGGGCGTGCGCGTGACCCTGCGAGCCATAGCCGATGATCGCGACCGTCTGGCCCGCGAGGGCGGCCGGGTCCGCGTCGTTGTCGTAGTACATCCGTGCCGTCATCGCTTGATCGCCTCCTCGATGGAACCCGAACCCCTCGCCATCACGACGGCGCCGGTGCGGACCAATTCCTTGATGCCATAGGTCCGGACCAGCGCCGCGAAGGCGTCGATCTCGGCTTCGGTGCCGGTCACCTCGACGATGACCGAGCCGTCGGCCAGGTCGACGACCCGGCCGCGCGACAGCTCGACCAGCCGGAGGATCTCCGGCCGGGTCGAATCGGTCGCCCGGATCTTGACGAACGCGAGCTCGTGCTCGACCGTCGGCTCCGAGGTCACATCCTGGACCTTGAGCACGTCGATCAGCCGGTACAGCTGCTTGGCCGCCTGCTCCACCGCGACGTCGTCGCCGTGGAGCGTGATCGTCATCCGGCTGATGTCCTCGCGATCGGTCCGGCTGACCGCCAGCGAGTCGATGTTGAAGTTCCGCGCGCGCATCAGGCTGGCCACGCGGTTCAGGACGCCGGGCTTGTTCATGACGATGGCGACCAGCACGTGCCGCCGCTGCTCGCCGCCGCCGGGTAGCGCGCGAGACGGGATGGCCCCGCCAGGGCCGGTGCCGTTGGACGAGGGATCGCCGCTCATTCGTCCGCACCGCCCCACTTCTCGATGAGGTCGGACAGGCCCTTGCCGGCCGGCATCATCGGGAAGACGTTCTGCTCCTCGGCGATCTCGAACCAGATGAGCGCCGGGCCGTCCACCGCCTGGGCCGCCCGGATGGCCGGGTCGACCTCGGCCGGGGTGCGTGCCCGGAAGGCCGGCATGCCGAACGCGTCGGCCAGCTTGGCGAAGTCCGGGCCGGGCAGGCTGGCCGAGTGATAGTTCCCTGCGTAGATGATCTCCTGCCACTGGCGGATCATCCCGAGCTTCTTGTTGTCGAGCAGGGCGATCTTGACCGGGATCCGGTCGGCGACCAGGGTCATCAGCTCCTGGAACGTCATCTGGAAGCCGCCGTCGCCGGTGATCGCCCAGGTCTCACGGTCGGGTCGGCCGAGGGCGGCGCCCATCGCCGCCGGCACGGAGAAGCCCATCGTGCCGAGGCCGCCGGAACTCACGTGCGAGTTCGGTTCGCGGAACCCGGTGTAGCGGGCCAGCCACATCTGGTTCTGGCCGACGTCCGCGACGTAGGTCGCGCGATGCTCGCTCAGCTCGCCGATGCGCTCGACCACGTAGTCCGCCGACAGCAGACCGTCGCGCCACGCCCCGGAGCCGTGCCACGACGACGCCTCGGAGTCGCGCCGCCAGTCGGCCAGCTGGTCGAGGTACTCCCGGCGCTCGTCCATCGACGTCTCGGGGACCATCGGCAGCAGGGCGGACATGACCCGCCGGGCGTCACCCACGATCGGGACCTCGACGGCCACGTTCTTGCCGATCTCGGCCGGGTCGATGTCCACGTGGATGATCCGGGCGTAGGGCGCGTAGGTGCGCACGTTGCCGGTCACCCGGTCGTCGAAGCGCATGCCGATGGCGATCAGCAGGTCGGCGCTCTGGATGGCCCGGTTGACGTGCTTCCAGCCGTGCATGCCCATATAGCCGTAGGCCAGCGGATGGGTCTCGTCGATGGCGCCGATGCCGAGCAGCGTCCATGCGACCGGGATGGAGGTCTTCTCGGCCAGGGCGCGCAGCTCGTCCCAGGCCTCGGCGTGGAGCACGCCGTGACCGGCCAGGATGACCGGGCGCCTGGCCGCGGCGATCTCCTGGGCCGCCAGCTTCAGCTGCCGGCCGTGCCCGTCCATGTTCGGGCGGAAGCCGGGCAGGCCGGCCACGACCTCGGCCTCCGTGGGGTGCTCGGCGCGCGTCTCCTGCTGGAGGGCGTCCTTGGTGATGTCCACGTGCACGGGTCCCGGGCGTCCCGTCCGGGCGATGTGGAACGCCTCGGCGATGACGCGCGGCAGCTCGTCGGCGTCGCGGACGAGGTAATTGTGCTTCGTCATCGGCAGCGTGATGCCGTTGATGTCGATCTCCTGGAACGCGTCCTTGCCGATCAGCGCGCCGGGCACGTTGCCGGTGATGGCCACCATCGGCACCGAATCGAGGAGGGCCGTCCCGATCCCGGTGACGAGGTTGGTGGCGCCCGGACCCGACGTGCCCATGCACACGCCGACCCGACCCGTGACCCGGGCGTAGCCGTCGGCGGCGTGGGCCCCGCCCTGCTCGTGGCGGACCAGCACGTGGCGCAGCTCGGGGTAGTCGCCGAGGACGTCGTAGAGGGGCAGGATGACGCCGCCCGGGTAGCTGAAGAAGACGTCCACGCCCTGGCGCAGGAGGGCCTCGCACAGGACGTCCGCCCCGATGCGCGTCCGCTTCAGGTCACGAGCCTCGTGGAGCATCCCCTTGCGGGCCTGCTCGATCGCGGCGGCGTGCGCCGTGCCGTCGGCCGGCACGTGGCTGCGACGCGCCGCGCGCGGACTGGACGCTGACGTGGCGTCGGTCTTCGTGGTCATGATCAGGGCCCTCGTTCGATGTCGGACAACAAAAGACCCTCGCCTTCCCGGCGAGGGTCCCTTCGGTCTGCGTGGTTCGTCGCGCCTAGCGCCCGATCCTCCGCGTTCCTCCGTTCTCCCGCCGGGAGCCGGTAATGAGGCCGAGCAGGCCATCAAGCCCCAGAAGCGAGCGAAGAAGCGCAAGGACGGATACGTCGGCGTCGTGGTCCGGACCGACCGGCAGGTGCACGCGGCGGCCATCCGTCGTGATCACGACGGCGACCTGGCGACGGTCCTGATGATCGAAGCGGCCCACGGCAGTCTCCGGTTGGCGCGGTTCCCGCCCGGTCGTCCCGCGCGGTCTGGGCAGTCTAGCAGGGTTCGTCCGTGCGTCAACGTGCCCGGAAGGGCGACGCTGTCACCCTCCCTCGCCCGCGACTAGGCTGGCACGCTCCTGGCGCGCAGCCGGTCGGCCAGCCAGTCGCCCGAGGAGGTGGCCAGGCGACCCAGATCGACGGCGGTCGTGGGCGGCTGCTCGGCGGGTCGACCCAGCAGGTAGCCCTGGCCGGCCCGGATGCCGAGTGAGCGCACGAACTCCAGCTGCTCGGGCGTCTCGATGCCCTCGGCGATGACCGTCGCGCCCCAGCGGTCCGAGAGGTCGCGCAGCGTTCGCACGATCTCCTGGCTGGTGGCCATGACGGTCCCGCCTTGCACGAGCGACAGGTCGATCTTGACGATGTCGAAGCGGATCTGACTCAACAGTCGCAACCCAGCGTTCCCCGCCCCCACGTCGTCGGCGGCGACGCGGATGCCTGCCCGGCGGCAGGCGTCGGTGGCCGCCCGCAGCCGCCCGAGCTCCTCGACCGCCTCGCGCTCTGTGAGTTCGAGCACGACCCGCGCCGGCTCGATCCGATGGCGGGCCAGCATCCGCAACAGGCTGGCGGCGCTGAAGTCTGGCGACTCCAGGGTCCGCGGCGAGACGTTGATGGCGACGCTGCCCGGGAGGGCCAGTCCCGCGAATGCGCCAAGCACGGCGGAGATGCACGCGACGTCCAGTTCCACCGTGCGACCCGTCGCCTCGGCCACCTCGAAGAGGGCGCCAGTGTCGCTGAAGCCCGTGCCCGGCAGCGGCCGGACGAGCCCCTCGAATCCGATCGGCTTCCCGGAAGCGAGGTCGTAGATCGGCTGGAAGACGGCTTTCACGCCACCTACCTGCGCTACTCGGCCCACGGCCGCGGACAGGTCCGGCAGGGATCGACTCCCCGACACGCCGCCGTGGCGCCCCGGATCATGGAGCGTCACGCACGTCCGGCCGTGGCGCTTCCCCCAGTACAGCGCCGCATCGGCCTCGCGGACCAGTCGCTCGCGATCCACCTCGCGGGCCGGGGACGTGCTGATCCCTGCCGAGAACGAGATGGGGCGCCAGTCACGGTGTCCCACCGGGCCTTCGATGGTTGCCGTGAGCAACCGCTTGACGGCGACCTCGGCGGCGTCAGCGCCGGTGTGCGGAAAGAGCAGCGCGAATTCATCACCACCGATCCGGTAGGCGCGGTCCGACCGACGCAACACGCCCGCCGTGGAGACCGCGAAGCGACGCAGCACGTCATCGCCCTCGGCATGCCCGTGCGCGTCGTTGATGAGCTTGAATTCGTCCAGGTCGATCAGGGCGACGGCCAACGGTGTCCCATGGCGATTCGCGATGGCCCACTGCGCGGCCAACTCCTCCTGGAACGCCCGGTGATTGCCGAGGCCGGTCAGGGCGTCACGCAGCGACTCCGTTCGGGCCACGGTATAGGCCGTCGCGAGTTCGGCCCGGGCCGCCTCCATGCGCTCTACAGGGTCCATGACCCGGCGGGTCAGCCATACGGCGAGTCCACCCAGCAGGAGTGCCAAGGCCGACACGAGGGCCAGCTGGCTCACGAGGCCGTCGCGAGGTCCGGCCACGAACCCGTACCCGACCGGCAGGGTGATGGCCAAAGGCGCGGCGAACATCGCCACCATCGCAAGACGCAGGCGCAAGCGCATGAGGCCAAGGTCGGCGGCGGTCGCCTGGAGCGCCGCCGGCAGCTCGGGTTCGTCGGTTCTGGGGTCGGGTCGCACGGCGTCCCGGTGACTGATGATCTCCACAGACGAGGTATAGCGGGCCGGCCCAGAGGTGCGCGCTCGCACCGATGTACTACCAGCGTCGGGACCTTCGGTACCCGTATCCTCATGACTATCGGGCTGGTGTCGGGGCTGGCACGGCTCGGTCCCGCGGCGCCCTGTGCTAGCCTGACGGGCCCACGAGCCCCGCTCCAGTGAGCCCGATGCCTGCAACCCACGCGCCCCGCACGATCGTCGACAAGATCTGGAACGACCACGTCGTCGCCCAGGATCCGGGCGCGCCGGCCATCCTCGCCGTCGATCTCCACCTGGTCCACGAGGTCACCTCGCCCCAGGCCTTCAGCGGCCTCCGCGCACGGGGGATCGGCGTGCACCGACCGGCCCAGACCGTGGCCACTGCCGACCACTCGATCCCGACCACCCCGCGCAACCTGCCCATGCTCGACATGCAGGCAGCCGCCCAGATCACCCAGCTCGAACGCAACTGCGCGGAATTCGGGATCCCGCTCCACGGCA
>JBKHXL010000027.1:0-33897 GCA_046566045.1 Candidatus Limnocylindria bacterium | reverse complement strand
AGCGCATCGGGCCGGCCGCCACCACCCGCGCCCTGGAGATCGCCGCGGCCCACGACCCGGATGCGCTGAGCGCCCGCTTCGCGACGGCATTGCGCGCGGCACTCGACGGGCGACGCTGACGAGTCCGGCGCGAGCCGAGCCGGGGCGTCAGGGGCGCGTCACCATGCCGTACGGGCAGATGTGGAACGCGTCGTCGGAACCCGTCCCGCCGCCGAGACCGTCGAGCACATCGCCCTCCCGGCCCACGACGCCGCCCCACGGGTCCGCGATGACCGCACGTCCATCGATGCGCCACGCGGCGTACCCGGCCGGCCAGACGACGGCCACGGGCTCGCCGGTCTCGACCGTCACGAGCACCAGCTCGTCGCCCGAGGTCGCGACGGTGACCGGCGACAGCAGCGCCGTTTGGCATCCGGCGGTGATGGCCGGCCGCTCCGTCTCGATGTGCAGCCGCGCGGCACCGGCGGGGAGCGCCGCGCCGGTGAACAGCGGGAGGACTCGCAGACCGCCGGCAACGACGACGACCGCGATGACCGCCAGGGTCCAGGCACGCACCGTCCCGCGCATCGTCGCCCACCTCCGCGGCCACCCGAGTCCGGGGCACGGCGGCCGCGACGAGTGTAGGCCTGCGAGGATTGCGCGGCCGCGCCACACTGGCGCGCATGGCCGATCGAGGAGCGGGATCCGGGCCCGGCGGCGACGAGGCTGCGCCGCGCATCGCGGACGCGCCCGAGCGAGGCCGCTACGAGGCGCACCTCGACGGGGCCCTCGCCGGTGTCCTGGACTACGTGCTCCGGCGGGATCGGATCATCCTCGTGCACACGGAGGTGTCGCCCGGGTTCGAGGGGCGGGGCGTCGCCGCCGCGATCACCCGGTTCGCGCTCGACGACGCGCGCCGGCTCGGCCGCCGGGTCGTCGTCGCGTGCCCGTACGTCAAGCGGTATCTCGCCAGGCATCCAGGCGACATGGATATCGTCGTCGGCGGGTGAAGGCGTGAGCCCGCCTCGCGAGGGCTATCCTCGACCGGATCGATAGCGGGAGTCACCACCATGCGATCCCCATGCGAACACTTCGAGCCGGAACTGCGCGTCGACCCGCCGCTCGACGTGTGCTCGGTCTGCATCGCGATCGGCGGGGAGTGGGTTCACCTGCGCCAGTGCCTGACCTGCGGCCAGACGAGCTGCTGCAACGACAGCCCCAACCGGCACGCCCTCGCCCACCATCACGAGACCGGCCACCCGATGATGCGGACCGCGGAGTCGTACGAGGACTGGCTGTGGTGCTTCGTGGACGACCTGCCGTACGTCCCGGGCCCGACCGGCTACGTGGTCCCCGGCGACTGACAGGCGCGTGGGCGGCGAGGCGAGGTCCGGGCGAGGCGAGGTCCGGGCGGCCGAGGCCCCGCGTCCGGCGTCCGGCGTCCGCCACGCGGACATCCCAGCGGCGGACGGCTCGAATGCAGTCCCTGCTGACGCGTTCCGTGGCCGTTGTGCCCGCGTGGCGGGCCGGCCGGCGGAGGAAGGTCACGCCGCGAGGGCGATGCGCTGTTACACCACGTTCTGGGACTTGACCGGGCTTCCCCCGCCCGTATGTACGCCCAGCGGACACGGCGGGCGAGCGGCGGGGCGAGGGGGCGGGCGAGCGGCGGGGACCAAAGGCGCGGCTTCGTCCAGTGGCGCGGCCCGGCGCAGACCCGGCGCAGACAGCGTCCGGCGTCCGGCGTCCGCCACGCGGACATTCCAGCGGCGGACGGCTCGAATGCAGTCCCTGCTGACGCGATCCGTGGCCGTTGTGCCCGCGTGGCGGGCCGGCCGGCGGAGGAAGGTCACGCCGCGAGGGCTTCCCCCGCCCGTATGTACGCCCAGCGGACACGGCGGGCGAGCGGCGGGGCGAGGGGGCGGGCGAGCGGCGCGGCGAGGGGGCGGGGCGAGGGGGCGGGGCGAGGGGGCGGGCGAGCGGCGGGGCGAGGGGGCGGGCGGCGGGGCGAGGGGGCACGCGAGCGGCGCGGCGAGGGGGCGGGCGAGCGGCGGGACCAGAGGAGCGGCGGGGACCAGAGGAGCGGCGGGGACCCCCGGCCCGGCGAACGGGCGCCCCGCACCCGGGGTGCGGTCGTCGTGGACGCCCGCGGGCCGATCCGACGTGCGCTACCCCGCGCCGAAGCCTCGGTAGGTGACGCCCTCCGGCAGCGCGATCGAGCGCAGCGCATTCCGGCCGTCCACGAACACCGCCAGGTCCGGGAACCACGAGGCCTCCAGCGCCAGGAACGCGGGGTCACCGGTCTGGGCGACCACCGCGCGGACACCGGGCGCGGGCGATCCCCACGTCCAGGGCTCGGCGCCGACCGCCCGCACCTCGTCGTCGATGAGCACGGGGTCGTACGCGAGCACCCGGGCCCCCGCTGCCGCCAGCGCGCCGACGAGCGCGACCCCGCGGGAATACGCGAGCTCCTTGACGCCGTGCCGGTAGGTCAGCCCGAGGACCAGCACGGGGACCCCGGTCAGGGACCCGCCACCGAGCTCCGCCCGCACCGCCTCGACCGCGACGTCCACCTGCGCGTCGTTGACCTCGCGCGAACGGGCCACGAGCGACAGCTCCGGTGCCCGGGACAGCAGGAAGTGCGGGTAGACGGGGATGCAGTGGCCGCCCACGCCGATGCCCGGCTGGTGGATGTGCGAGTACGGCTGGCTGTTGGCCGCGGCGATGACCTCGGTCACGTCCACGCCGATGCGATCGGCGTAGCGAGCGAACTCGTTGGCCAGGGCGATGTTCACGTCGCGATACGTCGTGTCGGCGAGCTTGCTGAACTCGGCCGCCTCGGCCGACGACATGGCCACGATCTCGGCGTCCAGCACGCTGTCGTAGAAGGCGGCCGCGCGGTCGCGCGACACGGGCCCCAGCCCGCCCACCAGCTTGGGATACGTGTTCAGGTTCGACAGCGCCGCGCCGCTGTACAGGCGCTCGGGCGAGAATGCCACGAGCACGCCGTCGTCCCCATCGACCTCGGCGCGCAGCCCGCTCGCGGCCTCCAGGCGCGGGGCGTAGCGATCGCGCGTGTCGCCGACCGGCAGCGTCGTCTCGAACACGACCAGCGAGCCCGCATGGACGCCCGGGCCGATGGCCTCGACCGCGCCGTCCATGTGGCGGTGATCCGGCTGCGACGCGGCATCGAGCATGACCGGCACGATGAGCACCACCACGTCGGCCTCGCGCGCGGCCGCGGCGCCGTCCGTGGTCGCCCGCAGGAGCCCCGCGCCATGCGCGGCCGCGACCAGGTCGCCGAGCCCCGGTTCCTCGTCCACGTGCGAGCGGCCCTCGTTGATCGACGCCACGACCCGCTCGTCGATGTCCACGGCGACGACCGACCAGCCGTGCGAGGCGAACTGGGCGGCCAGCGGCAGGCCCATCTTCCCGGCGCCGACGACGGCGACCACGCCGGCCGTCCCGGGCTCGCCGCGCCACGGCGTCACCCGCCGTGCCCCGCCGTGCCGGCAGGGCCGCGGAACGGACGCGATGGCGCCACCGGCCAGGTTCGCCGTCACGGTCGGGCGATCGACGATGCTCACAGCTCGATCGTCCGCTGCTCGCGGGCGGCCCGCAACAGGGCGTCGGCCAGGACCACCGCCCAGCGCCCGTCCTCGGCATCGACCACCGGACGGCCGCCGTTGCGCACGACATCGAGGAACGAATCCAGCTCGGCGGCGAGCGGCTCGCCCGACGCGACCGGCAGATCGATCGATTCGCCCTCGAACGTCGGCGCGTAGCCCGCGATGAGCCGCGGGTTCGTGGTGTCGGTCGAGCGCGTGAAGGTCAGCCGCTGGGTCAGGTAGTCGAGCTCGAACATGCCCTCCTCGCCGACGACGGTCAGGGTCCGGCGCTTGGCCGGCGTCAGCCAGTCCACGTCGAGCATGCCGACGGTGCCGCTCGGGAACGACAGCAGCCCGAACAGCAGGTCCTCGTGGGCGTCGTGGACCCGTCGGGCGGTCTCGGCCGAGATGCGGGTGGGCCGCTCGGCGGCCACGAATGACAGGATGTCCACGTCGTGGGTCGCGAGGTCGATGGTCACGCCGACGTCGCGGATGCGGGCCGGGAACGGGCCGGCCCGCCGCGAGGTGATGGCGTAGATCGTGGACAGCCAGCCGTCGTGGAGCAGCCGCCCGAGCTCCAGCACCACCGGGTTGAAGCGCTCCACGTGGCCGACCGCCACCGGCACGCCGTGCTCGGCGGCCGCCGCCACGATCCGATCGGCCTCGGCCGGGGTCGCGGCCAGCGGCTTCTCGACGAGGACGGCGATGCCGCGCTCGATCGCGGCGAGGGCCAGCGGCAGGTGGGTCATCGTCGGCGACGCGACGACCAGGGCGTCGAGCGCGAGCGCGTCGACATCGCGGACGGCGGCCAGCGCGTCGGCCGCTCCCCGGGCGCCCGGCACGGCCGCGACGGCGGCGGCCAGCGACTCCGCCACCGGGTCGGCGACGAACGCGAACTCGACATCGTCCCGGGCGGCGAGCAGGCGCAGGTGGTTCCGGCCCATCGCGCCGAGGCCGACGAGGCCCACGCGGACCGGGCGATCGGGCCCGACCGGCTGCCACGCGCCCGACGTGGTCACGAGTCGGCGACCACGTGCCGTTCGACGGCCTCCTGGACGGCGGCGATGACCCGCGCCTGGTCGTCGTCGGCGAGGCCCGGGTACATCGGCAGGGACAGCGACCGCGCGGCGGCCGCGTCGGTGACCGGCAGCTCGGCGTGGATGCCGCGCTCGAGCACGTACGCCTGGCGATGGACCGGGACCGGGTAGTAGATCCCCGTCCCGATGCCCGCGGCCGTCAGGTCGGCGACGACGGCGTCCCGGGCGGGCCCGACGTCGATCGTGTACTGGTGGAACACGTGCGTGCGGCCCAGCGGCGTGATCGGGGTCCGGATCGGCAGCTCGGCGAAGGCGCTGTCGTACTCGGCCGCGATCGCGCGGCGACGGTCCGTGTTGCGCTCGAGCTTGTCGAGCTGGCACAGGCCGATGGCGGCCTGCAGGTCGGTCAGGCGGAAGTTGTAGCCGAGGATCTCGTGGTGGTAGCGCTCGCGCATGCCCTGGTTGCGGTACAGCCGGAGCCAGTCGGCCAGGCGGTCGTCGTCCGTGGTGATGAGGCCGCCCTCGCCGGTGGTCATGTTCTTCGTGCCGTACAGGCTGAACGTGCCGTGCCCGAAGCTGCCGGCCCGCCGAGCCCGGAACTCCGCGCCGTGCGCCTGGCAGGCGTCCTCGACCACGGCCAGCCCGTGGCGCTCGGCGATCGAGCAGATCATGTCCATGTCCGCCGGCAGCCCGAACAGGTGGACCGGGCAGATGGCGCGGGTCCGCGGCGTGATCGCGGCCTCCACCCGCGCGGCGTCCATCACGTACGTGTCGCGCTCGATGTCCACGAACACCGGCGTCGCGCCGGTCGACAGGATCGAGCTGATCGTCGCGTTGAAGGTGTGCCCGACCGTGATGACCTCGTCGCCGGGCCCCAGGCCGAGACCCGCGTACACGCACATCGCGGCGACCGTGCCGTTGCTGACCGCGATGGCGTGCCTCGTGCCGATGAACGCGGCGAAGCGCTCCTCGAGCTCGGCCACGCGCCTGCCGCCCGCGAGCATGCCGCTGCGCAGGACCTCGGTGACGGCAGCGATCTCGGCGTCGTCGATGTCGGGACGGGCGATGGGCACGCTCGTCCGGGCGCCGGCGGTCATGCCGGGGTCCCGGATCGCTCGGTCAGCGAATCGGCGCCGGACACGTAGTCGTAGCGGCGGCCGCAGCGATCGCAGGCGAGCTCCGGATCGGTGGCGTAGCGCTCGACCTCGGCCGGGGCCGGGTGGCCGTTGCCGTCGAGCAGGCGCGCACCGCAGGCGCACACCCAGCCGATGCGGCGGGCCGGGCTGCCGGCCACGAGCGCGTGGTCGGGCACCGACCGGGTGACGACCGCACCGGCCCCGACCGTGGCGAAGCGGCCCACGTCGCAGCCCGCGACGACGATCGCACCGGCACCGATCGAGGCCCCGTGGCGCAGGACGACGGGCGAGACCTCCCAGTCGTCGGCCCGGGCCAGTTCACCGGTCGGGGTGATGGCGCGCGGATAGCGGTCGTTGGTAAGGATCGCGCCCGGACCGATGAACACGCCGTCCTCGACCGTCAGGCCGTGGTACAGCAGGGCGGCGTTCTGGATCTTGCACCGATCGCCGACGACGACGTCCGAGTCGATGAACGCGTCCCGCCCGACGACGCACTCGGCGCCGATGCGAGCCCCCGAGCGCACCTGGGCGCGCTGCCAGATGGCGCTCCCGGCACCGACCGTGACGCCGGCCTCGAGGTCGGCCGACGGGTGGATCCGGGCGGTCGGATCGATGCCCTCGCTCACCGGCGGCGGAGGATGCCGAGCAGCACGCCCATGACCGCGCCGGCGGCCAGCGCGCCGCGCCAGTCGAGCAGCGGGCGGATGTCGCCCTCGACCCGCCCGGCGAGCATGACCAGCACGCCGGTCGGCCGGTTGACGGTGACCTTCGCCGCGACGAGGGTCTGGACCAGGCCCTGGTCGATGGTGACCTCGTTGGCCAGCACGCTCGATGCGAACGACTGGGTGAGCCGCGACTCCCGAGCGAGGGTCAGGCCCGCGCCGCCCATCTCGACCGAGACACGATCGCCGCGGGCGATGCCGATGCCGCCCTGGCTGACCGCGATGTCGGTCGCCCGCGCGCGGCCGATGCCGCCCTGGCGGACGTCGATGTGACGCGCCGAGGCGTGCTCGAGGCCGCCCTGCTGGATCGACAGGCTGCCGACCGGACCCGGCTCGGCGATGCCGGTGGTCGTCGCGGCGGCCGGGGCCTCGGTCGCTGCCCCGGCGCCGTCGCCGGCGCCGTCGCTGGCCGCGGACGAGGTCGTCCGCCGCTTCGGCGCGCTCGAAGCGCTCGAGGTCGTGGCCGTCGCCCCGGTCGTGCGCGTCCTGGCCGCCCTGGTACGGCCGGTGGCCTTGCTGGTCGGTTCGGGAGTGGGCTGGTCGGACATGGGAGTCCCCTCTCGGAATGATCGCCGGCCCGGACTCGCCGGGCGGCCGTCGTGTGGCCCCAAGCGTACCGCTCCCCGGCCGGCGTCGCGCGGGTCGGCTATCCTGCGCCGGTCCGGCTGCCAGCCGCGGTGCGGGCGCGGATCGTGAGGGACGATGTCGAGGGAATCCACGCGGACCTGGGGGATCGCCGCGGTCGTGCTGGCGCTGGTCGTGCTCGGTGGCGCTGCCATCGGGCAGATCCTGGGTGGCGCGAGCGTCGGCGTCCGACCGTCGGGCAGCCCGGGCGGCTCGACCGTCGGGCCGTCGCCCGCACCGGCCACGAGCGCCGCGCCGGCACCCACCCCGACGCCCACCCCCAGCCCGACCCCGACACCCTCGCCCACCCCCAGTCCGACCCCGACACCGACACCGGTGCCGGCACCCCTGACCGGCCGGCTCGTGCGACCGGAGGTCGCGGGCCGGCGGGTCATCGCCGTGATGATCGATGACCACCCAAATGCCCGGCCACAGTCCGGCTTCAGCGACGCGGCGGTCGTGTGGCACGCCCCGGCCGAGGGCGGTGTCCCACGCTACATGCTGCTCTTCCAGGACCGGATCCCGGAGTCGGTCGGGCCGGTCCGCAGCGCGCGCTACTACTTCATCGGCTGGGCGGCCGAGTGGAACGCGGTGTACGGGCACGTCGGCGGGTCACCCCAGGCCCTGCGCACGCTGCGGGATTCGGGCAACGGCCAGCTGGTCTACAACGCCGACGAGTTCCGCTGGGGCGGCACGTACTTCTGGCGGACCACCGACCGGTTCGCCCCGCACAACGTGTACACCGACGGCAAGGCCCTGCGCCGCATGGCCAAGCGCATCGGCGCGGTCGATCTCGAGGTCCAGGAGCCGGCCTGGCGGTTCCGCGACGCGCGCCCGATGCGCGATCGCCCGGAGGGCGCGACGATCCGGGTCCGGTACGCGTACAACACCGTCACCTACGAGTACGACCGCGGGCGCAACGTGTACCTCCGCTCGGTGAGTGGCGAGGGCGAGCAGGTCGACCGTGGCACCGGCGAGCGCGTCGCCCCGCGCAACGTGGTGGTCATGCTCATGCGCTTCGCGCCGCTCAACGACGGGTCGGGCAAGGCCCGCCAGGAGGCCGACTTCATCGGTCGCGGCACGGTCTGGGTGGCGCGCGACGGGGTCACCGTCAAGGGCACCTGGCGCAAGGACTCCCTGACGGGGCCGACGCGCTTCTACGACAGGGAGGGCAGGCCGATCGCGCTGGTGCCGGGCCAGACCTTCGTCCAGGTCCTGCCGATCGGCTCGGACGTCCGGTTCACCAAGGGCACCCCCGTCCCGCCGATCGACCACAAGGGCCCCGACGTCAACTGACCCCCACCTCGGCGTAGATGCGCCGGACGTCGCGCGCCACGTCGCGCCAGGTGCGGGCCCGCACGCCGGACGCCGCGGCGGCCCTGGCCAGCCTGGTGTGCAAGGACTCGTTGGTCCAGATCGAGATCAGGGCGGTCGCCAGCCGCTCCACGTCGCGCGGCTCGACCAGGATCCCGGCCGTCCCGACGATGCCCGGCAGCGCGTCGACGGCGCTGGCCACGACCGGGACGCCGACCGCCAGGGCGTCGAGCGCGGCGGATCCGGTCGCGTCCGATCGCATCGGCGCCAGGACGGCCCGGGCGCCGGCCACGATCGTCGCCAGCTCCTCGGGCGAGACCGCCGGGACGTAGCGGAACGCCTCGCCGACCCCGGCCCGGGCCGCGACCCGGCCGATGTCCGCCCGGTCGGCCGGGGAGGCCTCGGTGATCAGGACGCGGGGCGGCCAGGGCATGGCCCGCTTGAGCCTGGCCGGGCGCCCGGCCGCCGCCAGCCGCTCGAGGGCGGCGGTCAGCGTGACCAGGTCGTGCCGGGCGTCGTGCCGCGCGGTGTAGGCGAGGTACGGACCGTCACCGACGCGATCGGGATCGGGCGGCGGCCGACGACCTGCCGCGGCGACGGCGAGGAACGCCGGACGAGCCGCCAGCGGCACGACCCGCAGCCGATCGGGCCGGATGCGCAGGAGTCGGCGGGCCCCGCGGGCGACCTCGTCGGTCCCGACCAGGACGGCCGCGGCATCGCGCAGGAGTCGTCCGCGCAGGCGCTGGCCGAAGCGAGCCGCCGTGCCGCGCTGGTACGCCTCCGCGGCGGACCACGGCGCCAGGTCGAGCAGGGTGGACACGACGGGCAGCCGCGACGCGATCGGGAGGCCGCCGCCGGCGGCGTGGTAGACGGCGCCGGCGGCACCCTGGCGGTCCGCTCGCCACGCCGCCCCGAGCGAGGCGCCGCGCAGCAGGAACGGATCCACGGTCAGCGCTCCCGACCGGAGCAGGCGCGTGGGCGGCAGGAGGCGACGACCGATGACCGGCAGGGAGGTGAACCGCTCCGTCGGGTCGTCGGCGTCGGATGACAGCAGGAACGCGAAGGACTCGCCGGGGATGGGATCGGCATCGAACCCGCCCAGCAGCCCGTCGAGGTAGGCGGCTGTCAGCGGCGCCCGCTCGGGCTCCTGCAGGGCGCGCGCATCGATGACCACGCGGACGCCCGGAGGCGGACCATCGACGGCAGCCGGGGTCAGGCCGCGCAGGGTCATCCGCGTCGCCCGGACCGGAGCTCGTCGAGGCGGAGCTGGACGACGACGACGAGCGCCTCGACGACGATCCGGCGCGACATCTTGCTCTGGCCGACGCGCCGGTCGTGGAACACGATCGGGGTCTCGCGGATGCGCGCGGCCGCCCGCGACGCCCGGAACGTCATCTCGATCTGGAACACGTAGCCCCCGGCGTGGACGCCCTCGAACGGGACCGCCTGCAGGGTCGAGGCACGCCAGGCCTTGAAGCCGCCGGTCAGGTCGCGGACGCCCAGCCCGAGCACGACCCGGGCGAACAGCGAGCCGCCGCGCGAGATGATCTTGCGCCCCAGGCCCCAGTCCACCACGCCCCCGCCGGCCACGTAGCGCGAGCCGATGACGAGGTCGGCGTCATCCTCGATGATCGGAGCGATGAGCGACGGCAGGACGGCCGGGTCGTGGCTGAAGTCGGCGTCCATCTGGATGACCTGTCGGGCCCCGGCGGCGAGGGCCACGCCGAACCCGTCGAGATACGCCCGGCCGAGGCCCTGCTTGGCGCTCCGATGGCGCACGCGGATGCGCGGGTCGGCCGCCGCGAGCTCGTCGGCGATCGCGCCCGTGCCGTCGGGCGAGTCGTCGTCCACGACCAGCATGGTCGCCTCGGGCAGCGCCTCGAGGATGGCCGACGAGATCGGCCGGATGTTGTCCGCCTCGTCGTACGTCGGCAGGACCACCCACGTGCCGGCGCCGCGCGCGGGATCGCCAGGCGCGGCCTCGGTCGGCTCCGGCAGCATCGACATCCCCCGCAGTCTAGTGGGCGCCGGCGGCCCGGCGCGGCACCGCTCGACGCGGCGACCGCCGCGTCCGCTGACCGATCAGTCGCCCAGGGCGCGGTAGAGGAACGCCGCCATCTGGCCGCGCTCGACCGGCTGGGTCGGGCAGAAGCGGCGCGGACCGCAACCGGCGGTGATGCCCGCCCGGGCCAGCGCATTGATGCTCGATTCGCCGGTCTTCCCGTCGTCGTCGTCGAAGAAGTCGGTGGTGGCGGCGGGCAGGCCCAGCGCGCGGGCCAGGAACATCGCCATCTGGGCGCGGGTCACGTCGGCGCCCGGGCAGAAGCGGCGCGGACCGCAACCGGCGGTGATGCCCGCCTGGGCCAGCGCATTGATGCTCGATTCGCCGGTCTTCCCGTCGTCGTCGTCGAAGAAGTCGGTGGCGGCGGCGGGCAGGTCCAGGGCGCGGACCAGGAACATCGCCATCTGGGCGCGGCTCACGTCGGCGCCCGGGCAGAAGCGCGTGCTGGAGCACCCGGCGGTGATCCCCTCCATGTACAGCCACTCGATGGAGCCGGCGAACGACGACACGTCGCTGAAGGGATGGAGGACGTCGGCCACGAGCACGCCGTAGGTCGTCAGCATGTCCGCGGTCGCCAGGGACGACGCCGGATTGGCATGGGTGACCGTGCCGACCGTGCCCACGAGGGCGAGCAGGTACGTCCCGTTCGGGACGCGCGCGCCGCCGATGCGACCGTCCCAGGCGAACGCCCGCGGCCCCTCGGCCAGGCCCGCCACGGGTACGGTCCCGACGGTCGAGCCGTCGGGCCGGAAGACGCGCAGCTCGAGGCTGTCCAGGTCGGTCCGGTTGGTCCAGCGCAGGGTGAGCGTGTCCCAGCGTCCGTCGCCGTTCGGGGAGAAGGACCGGCTGGCCGTCGCCACGGCGCTCGTGCCGAGGCTGGCCGCCCCGGTGTCGGCGAACGACAGGCCGCGGATCGCGCCGAGGACCGTGGTCTGATGGGGCCCGACCGCCGGGGTGACGTGCGCCACCGACGACGAGGTCGCGGCGAGCCAGACCCCGCTGTAGGTCGGGGCGATGGCCGGCCACTCCTTGAGCGCGCCGGCGATGCGGTACCACGTGTAGCCGTCGGCGACGATCGGGCCGCCGGTGATGGCGACGAGGTTGCCGGTGCTCACGCTCCCGACCTTGGTCGCCGACGTCGTCGGGCCGTCGCGCAGGGCGAGGCCGTCGATGCGGACCATCCCGAAACCGCCGACCGCCAGCCCCGAGCCCACGGCGGCGGTGCTCACCTCGGTCCAGCTGCTCGTGTTGCCCTTGATGTCCGTGGCCCGCGCGCGGAACGCGTAGCGCCGGTCGTCGCGCCCGATGTAGAAGCCGGTGGTGCCGGTCGTGCCCGAGCGCCAGGTGACCCATGCGCCGCCGTCGGTCGACACCTGGACGTCGTACCGCGCGATGCCGCTCTCATCCACGCCCGCCCACTTCACCTGGAAGGTGGGGCTCGTCTGGGCGGCGGACAGGCGCGTGATCCCGACGACCGGCGGGGTCGTGTCGGTCACGAACTTCGCCTGGATCGCGTTCCACAGCTCCGTGCGGGTGCCGTCGTAGCCGAGCGCCCAGATGCCCGCGCCCCGCAGGCCGTAGCGGTTCACCAGGTCGTACTTGGCCCGGATGGCGGTCGAGTCGTCCATGTACAGCTGGCGCCACGACGTGACGCAGCCGTACGTCGAGGTGCAGTTCTCGCGCCGGTAGGCGGTCCAGGCGACGCCCTCGCGCGAGTCGTACGCGCGCCCCTTCTCCTGGAGCACGGTGATCCCGGACGTGTAGATGACCGCTGCGGACGAGCCGTACTGGGAGCCGCTGATGTTCCTGGCGTTGAGCTTGTCGGTGTCGGTCGACCAGGCGCGACCGTAGTACGGCACGCCGAGGATGAGCTTCGAGGCCGGCACCCGGGCGAGATAGGCCTGGAGCGTGTCGGTGATGTCGTAGGCCGGGCCGCCGATGGGGGCGATCGAACCCACGGTGCCCGAACCGGACGAGCGGTAGTCGTAGCCCATGATGAAGATCGCGTCGGCACCGCCCGGCGCGGTCGCCGCCTCGATCGGGTAGTTGCCGATGTAGCCGGTCGTGTCGAACGTCAGCTGGTACCCGGGCGCGACCGCGTCGAGCTCACTGCGCACCTTGCGCACGAGGGCCGTGAACTGGTCCTCGTAGCCGGATACGAGCGGCTCGAAGTCAAGGTTGACGCCGTCGGCGCCGCGATCCCGGACCGCCGTGGCGATCTGGCGAGCCAGGTTGGCCCGCGCCGTCGAGCTGCCGAGGAGCGCCTTCTGCTTGGTCGCCCCGCCGCTGCTCCAGGCGAAGCTCTGGATGGTCAGGACGACCCGGGTCTGGCCCTTGTGCGCCTCGTTGATGAGGGTCGTCATCCGGCTGCTGGTCCAGCCGCTCCAGCCCACGGTCGTGGACCCGTCGCTGTTGGTCTTCTCGAGGTTGCCGTTGGCCGCCGCCCCGACGCCGAAGTAGGCGATGGTCGACAGCTTGGTGAAGTCGAGCGTGGTCGAGCTGTCGGACAGCTCCCAGTACGGGAGGAACCCGAAGATCTCGCGGCGCAGGCCGCTGGGCGTGACGGTCGCGGCGAGGTCCGTGGCGGGCTCGGCGGCCGTCGCGGCGTAGCTCGCCCCGTCGGCGTCGATGGCGGTCGCCGGATCGATCGACGGTGCGTCCACGGGACCGGACGCGGGCGGCTCGCTGGGAACGGGCGGCTCGCTGGGAACGGGCGGCTCGTTGGGAACGGGCGACGCGGCCGGATCGTCGGCGGGGGCCTCCGCCGGCGCGGGTCCGGCATCCGTGCCGCCGGTGCGCATCTCGCGGCCGCTCAGCCGGCCGGCCGGCAGCGTTCGCGGCGCCCGGCCACCGACCCACCAGCGGTCGGTGGAGCGCGGCTCGAACCCGACCGTGACGCGGCCGCCGGCCGGGAAGTCGATGCGGTCGCCGGCGTGGGCGACGGCATCCTCGTAGTGGATCGTCGGCAGGAGGCCCGCCGGCATGCCCTCCGGGGTCGGCTGCGCGCCACCCTCGTCGTGCGCGGGCGTCGGTGCGGGAGCGGGCGGTCGGGGGGTCTCGCGCGCGACCGCCGGGGCGACCCCGCTCGAGCCGAGCATGGCCGCAGCCAGAACGACGAGCGAGAGGCGGCGAAGGCGCAGGGCGGCGGGGCGGCGGGGCGGTGACGGCAACGGTCGGGACCTCGCTGGTGGACCACCAACACTAGCCGCCGACAACCGATCAGGCCACCCGTCGAAGGTCCCGGTCACGACTGGTACGGTGGGGTTCGGTGAAGTCCGGTGCGCTCAGCCGACGTCGCGCGTGCCCGAGATCAGGGCGCCGGGCGGAGGGCCCGGGTCAGGAACGCCGCCATCTGCTCGCGCGACACCGCGTCGCTCGGGCAGTAGCGGCCGGTCCCGCACCCACCGGTCAGGCCGGCCTCGGCCAGCGCGTTGATCGAGGACTCGAGGGTGGACCCGTCGTCGTCCGAGAAGTAGTCCCCGGTGGCCGGCGGGAGGGACAGCGCCCGGACGAGGAACGCGGCCATCTGGGCGCGGGTCACCGACGCCGTCCGGCAGAACAGTCCCGGCGCGCAGCCGCCGGTGATGCCGGCCTCGGCCAGGCGGTTGATGTCCGCCTCGTGGGTCAGGCCGTCGTCGTCGCTGAAGTAGTCGGTCTCCGTCGTGGGGAGCGCCAGGCCGCGGGCAAGGAAGCTCGCCATCTGGCCGCGTGTCACCGGGCTCCTCGGGCAGTAGGCGTCGCTCGAGCAGCCGTTGGTGATGCCGGCGTCGTAGATCCACTGGATCGAGCCCACGAAGGACGAGTCCCAGATGTCCTGGAAGACGCCGAGGACCGGGTACTCGAGGACGGACAACGCGTTCGGGTCACCGGCCACGACGGTGCTGGTCATCGCCGTGGGATCGCCGGTCATCGCCCGGTAGAACTTGGTCGGCGACTCCGGGTCCATCATCGCGGTCGCGCCCGGCGTGCGGGTCGAGGCGAACGAGAACTCGGCGCCGTTGGCGCTCGGCTGGCTGAGCCACCACGACTCGAGGGTCTGATCGGTGGTGAACAGCGTCCGCAGGTAATCGACCGGGCCGAGGAGGCCGTCGGCCACGACCGCCACCGCGCCGGCCCTGAGGAACGCCGAGGCGTAGTTGTCCACGCGCTTCTTGGCGTCGCTCAGGCTGGGGTCCGGGTCGCCCGGTTCCGAGTTGCCCGCGGCGTAGCACAGGTGGTGAAGCATGACCACCGCGTTCGACGCCAGCTCCAGGTCCTCGATGTACGGCTCGCCGTAGTACCTGTTCTCGTAGTCGGACAGCTTGCCGTCGCCGTTGTTGTCGTAGTTGAGCCCGAACCCGTTCTTGGTCGTGTACGGGGGCGAGGCCGGATACGGGCTCGGGACGCCATTGCCGTGGCCGAGGTAGATGACGATATTGGCGCCCTTGGCCGCCGCCTTGACCTTCGCCCACGTCGCGTTGGGGCTGTAGACCTTGACGACGTTGGGGGTGTGCTTGATGGCTTCGGCGTACGCCGCGTCGGCGCGATCGCGATAGCTGGCCGTGGACGCGTGGGTGGCCCCGACGATGATCACGACCTTGGCGTAGGAAGGTGGGTCGCCCTCCGCGGCGCGGGCCGGCGCGGCGGTCGAGGGCGCGGCCAGGCCGACGATGGCGGCGACGGCGGCAAGGACGAGGGTCAGGGCGGGGCGGGGACGACGCACAGGATGAGCTCCGGGAACGGCGTGGGATGCGATGACGCAAGCGTCCCCCGCCGGCCGCGGTGTCTCAATCGCGGGATGGTCCCGGGCGCCCTAGCCCCTTCGGGAGCCGCCGGTGCCGGAGCGGGCCGGAGCGGTGGGGTGCGGGACCGTGCGGGCGCGCACCGGGGCGTGCCGATGCGCACCGGGCGCGGGGCGAGGGGCGATCAGCCGAGGGTCCGCAGCGCCTCGACCAGCTCGAGCAGCGACGGGTTGGCACGGTCCCGGGCCGACAGAATCGGGGCCCGGGCTTCGGACGGCCATGGGACCGCTGCGGTCGGGTCGTCCCAGGCGAAGCCGTGCTCGTCCGATCCGTCGTATTCGTTGGTCACGAGGTAGAGCAGCTCGAACGCCTCGAGGGCGAGGAACCCATGCGCGACCCCGGCCGGGATGTCGACCCAGTCATCGGCCCGCAGCTCGCGTGTCTCGACCCGCGGCCGGGCAGCCGTGTCGGTCAGCATCGGGCGCACGTCCACCAGGGCCACGAGCGCGCGCCCGGCCGCCACCAGCCAGTGGTCGTCCTGGCGCCGGTGGACGTGCAGGCCGCGAAGGACGCCCGCCGCCGAGGTGGACAGGTTCGCCTGGACGTACGGCGCGGCGGGTCCGGTCGTGACGCTCGCCCGCCACACCTCGCGGAACGCCCCCCGCTCGTCCACGTGCCGCTCGACGGCCCCGTAGCGGACGCCGTCGATGGCCGAGGCCGGCCGCGCGAGATCGGTCATGCCGGCGCCATCGCGGCCGCCGCCGCGCGACGCAGGGCGACGGCGTGGTCGGCCAGGCCCTGCGGCCATGGCCGCATCGGCTCGCCGGACGGCATCGCGGTCGGGGCGAGGACGCCCCAGCGCGGCGGGACGGAATCGCGCGTCCAGGCGGCCGCCGGGACGGGCGTGATCGGCACGTCCACGCGGGCGAGGCGCAGGACCTCGGCGGCCCACTCGGCACGCGAGGCGACCCCGCCGTTGACCAGGTGGTGGATGCCCCCGTGGGCGTCCTCGGCGAGCAGCTCGACGATCGCCTCGGCCAGGTCGGCGCTGGACGTGGGGCAGCCCCACTCGTCGTCCACGACCCGCAGCGGCTCGCCGGTCGACGCCGCGCGGGCGGCAGCGGCCAGGATCTTGTGCGGGAAGTCCCGCCCGGGCGGTCCGTACAGCCAGCACGTCCGGGCGATGCCGAGGACCGCGCCGGCCGACCTGAACGCCTCGCCGGCCAGTCGCTCGCCGGCCAGCTTGCTGGCGCCATACGGACCGGCGGGGCTGGGCTCGTCATCGGGTGCGTACCCGCGACCGTCGGTCCGGGTGCCGTCGAAGACCTCGTTGGTGGACACCACCACGAGATCGATGCCGCGATCGACGCAGGCCCGGGCCAGCGCCCCGGTGGCGCGCCCGTTGCGAGCCATGGCGAGCTCCGGATCGCGGGCGCAGCCGTCCACGTCCGTCCAGGCCGCGGCATGGACGACGACCTCGGGCCGGTCGCGCTCGAGGCGATCGGCGAAGCGCTCCGGCGCGTCGAGGTCGAGCTCCGCGCGCGTCCAGGCCAGCGGCCCGCGCGGGCCGGTGAACGGCGCGTCCTCGAGGGCGGCGACCATCGCTCGCCCGAGTCGGCCGGCGGCTCCCGTGACGGCCACGCGCATCAGTCGGCCCGGGACTCGGCCCCGCGGCCGTCGCGCAGGCGGGACCCGTACTGGCGCTCGTAGTAGGCGTCCCAGTCGCCGCTCCGGATGGCCCGCCACCACGCCTCGTTGCGGACGAACCAGTCCACCGTGGCCGGGATGCCGTCCGCGGCGCGCGTCGTCGGGCGCCAGCCGAGTGCGGCCAGCCGCGAGCCGTCCATCGCGTAGCGCCGGTCGTGGCCCGGCCGATCCTCGACCTCGCGGACGAGCGACCACGGCTTGCCCAGCCGCTCGAGGAGGAGGACGACCGTGTCGCGATTCGACAGCTCCTCGCCGCCGGCAACGTTGTAGGTCTCGCCGCCGACCCCATGGCGCAGGACGAAGTCGATGCCGGCGGCGTGGTCGCTCACGTGCAGCCAGTCGCGTCGCTGGAGGCCGTCGCCGTAGAGCGGCAGGGGCAGGTCGTCGATCGCGTTGGTGATGAACAGCGGGATGAGCTTCTCCGGGTGGTGGTACGGGCCGTACGTGTTGGAGCCGCGCGTGACCACGGCATCGAGACCGTGGGTCACGACGTAGCTGCGCACGAGGAGTTCGCCGGCCGCCTTTGCCGCGGCATACGGGGAGCGCGGCCGGAGCGGGGCGTCCTCGGTCGCCTGGCCCTCGTCGATCGAGCCGTACACCTCGTCGGTCGAGACCTGCACGAAGCGCGGCCGGTGAGGCGCGGTGCGGCACGCCTCGATGAGCACGTGGACGCCGATGACCCCGGTCCGCAGGAACGCCTCGGGTTCGAGGATCGAACGGTCCACGTGCGATTCGGCCGCGAAGTTGAGGACCGCGTCGGCGTCCGCCACGAGCGGCGCGACCGCGGCGGGGTCGGCGATGTCCCCGCGCACGAAGCGGAACCGGGCGGCCTGCTCCGGGTCGGCCAGGACGGGCGCCAGGTTGGCCTCGTTGCCGGCATAGGTCAGGGTGTCGAGGACGGTGATGTGGGTGCCGTCGCGACGCGCGAGGACGTCGCGCACGTAGGCACTCCCGATGAACCCCGCCCCGCCGGTGACCAGCAGGCGGCGCGGATCAGGCACCGCGTCGCTCGGGTGGCGGGGCAAGGCGGCCGGCCTCGTCGTCGTCGCGCGCCAGCTCGGCGGCTCGCAGCAGGCTGGCGACCGTGCCGGCGTCGGTCCAGTGGCCGTCGTAGACGCGGGTGAACAGGCGCCCGTCCGGGATGTAGTGGTTGAGGACGTCGGTGATCTCGAATTCGCCGCGGTCGGACGGCGCCAGCCGGTCGATGACGTCGAAGGCCTCGGGGCGCAGGAAGTAGACGCCGATGGGGATGAGGTCCGACTTGGGGTGCGCCGGCTTCTCCTCGAAGCCGAGCACGGTCCTGCCGTCGGGGGCGAGCTCGGCCACGCCGAAGCGCTCCGGGTCCGCGACGCGGTACAGGAGCGTGCCGGCGCCGGCGCCGCTCCCCTCGAAGTCGGCGGCGGTGGCGGCCAGGGCGGGGCCGCGCAGGACGTTGTCGCCGAGGACGCAGCAGAAGGGCTCGTCGCCGACGAAGTCCCGGGCGAGCCCGATGGCGTGGGCGATCCCCCGCGCGCCGGCCTGGTAGCGGTAGGTCAGGTCGAGCCCGAACTGGCTGCCGTCGCCGAGCAGCTCGACGACATCGCCGACGCTCTTGCCGCCGACGATGACCATCACCTCACGGATGCCCATCGAGGCCAGGGTCTCGATCGGGTAGTAGATCATCGGCCGGTCGTAGATCGGCAGCAGGTGCTTGTTGGTCACGATCGTCAGCGGGAACAGGCGCGTCGCCGTCCCGCCCGCGAGCACGATGCCTTTCATCGGGGGGAGCGTACCCTCCGGGGCCGCTCCGTGCCGGGCCCGGTGCGTGCCGGGTGCGGTGCGTGCCGGGTGCCGTGCGTGCCGGGTGCGGTGCCGGGTGCGGTGCGTGCCGGGTGCGGTGCGTGCCGGGTCCTCGGGCCCCGTCGC
The DNA here is from genome assembly GCA_046566045.1 of Candidatus Limnocylindria bacterium. Lineage (GTDB taxonomy): Bacteria > Chloroflexota > Limnocylindria > Limnocylindrales > CSP1-4 > SPCO01. Next base: position 15,085 of record JBKHXL010000027.1, on the reverse strand, counting down.
GCTCGCCGCGCCGCCGCGCTCGGCGGCCGGTCGCGTCAGCTCCTCGCCCGTGCGCCGGCGGCCGGGCCGCTCGCGCTCGCCGCGTCCTTGTCACGCTCGTCGGGCTCGCCCGCGCCCTTGTCACGCTCGTCGGGCTCGCCCTCGCCCTTGTCACGCTCGTCGGGCTCGCCACGCGTACATCCCGTCGGGGGAGGCAGGCCCCGAGACTCCGTCCGACCCGTTCCTCCGCCTGCGCGTCCGCCCAGCGAACGACACGACCACGGAGCCACGTCAGGCGCCGCTTCCCCCGCTCGTATGTACGCGGGGCGGACATGGCGTGGACTGCGGGTGTCGCAGACACCGGCGGCGACCCACGGGGAGCCACCGTCGCGCTAGATGATCGCAATCCCCGACGCGCCCGGGCAGCGGCCTGCCCCGAGCGCCTGGAGCACCGGACGTGTGTCCAGCGGCAGGTCCGTCCGCATCGACTCGCGGCACGCCGCGAGCGCGGCGCGATTCGCGCGCGTGTCGGCGACCACCAGGAACAGGTGGCGGACCGTCGGGTCATCGCGCACCTTCTGCATGGCCCGACGCTGGATGGCCTGGGCGTCCCCGAAACGCGTGATCGCCTCGATGGCATCGACGCAGCCGTGCCCATCGAGCACGACATCCCACGCTCGCAGGTCGCCGATCCGGTGCACGCCGCGCTCGACGTGCCAGTCGATGCGCGCGGCCACGCGTCGACGGGCCTGATCGAGGAGTCGAACCTGTGCGGCGTCGCGCAGGGGGTCGCCGGAGGGGAACGATCGCATCGTGTCGGTCAGGCCGACCGCGGCGTGCAGACGGCAGATCTGCTTGACGGTCACGTCCGGGAGTTCGCGACGGACCAGCCGCCCGACCTGGCTCCGTGACATGCCCACGGCCTGACCGACGTCGGCCATGCTCAGGCCGAGCGCCGCTCGCGCGGACTCGAACTCCTGCAGCGCCTCGTCGACGATCTTCCGGGCCGTGGCATCAGCTCGCTCGAGGCGGGTGGTCCTGGTCGCCATGTCCACGATCATCCCGTCGAGGCGTTCGCTGCCGCGCACCCGTCGCTTCCCTGGCGATCACCCGAGGCCGGCGGTGGGGATGTAACGGCACACCGGGCACCCCAACGGCCGCGCCGCGTCCGCTGGGCGCACTGGGCACCTCAACGGCCGCGCCGCGTCCGCTGGGCGGACATACGGGCGGGGGAATGGAAGCGCGACGACGCTCCGTGGTCGTGACGCCCGCGCTGCGGACGCGACAGCGGGGGAAAGGCCCGCGCGAGGGACCGGCGCGCGGCTCCCCCGCCGGGATGTACGCGTGGCGAGCGTGACGGGGCGCGACGAGCGTCGCGGGGAGTGGCGAGGCGTGGCCGGCGGTGGAGCGCGGCGGGGAGTGGCACGCCCGCCACGACACATCAGGGCGCAGCACTCCCCGACGGGGGCGGCACCGGGGTCGGCTGCAGACAGGGCTGCTCCCCACCGGGCAACGTCCCATCCGACGGGCACGGGACGGGCTGCTCCTCGATGGGGGGCAGGCCGCCCTCGTAGTCGGTGATGATCAGCACGTACTCGAGCTTGCCCAGGTCGGCGGCCGGCTGGAGGAACGCGGTCTGGACGACGTCGTTGGCGTCGCGGCTGACGTCCACGACCTGCCCGATGAGCAGGCCCTTGGGGTAGGGCGAGCGAACGCCGCCGGCGAGCTCGATCCCGGCCGTCACGACCTCGGCGCCCAGGTCGATCCGCTCGGTGGCGTCGACGCGATCCATGACCAGCACGCCGCCGAGCTGGCCGACGACCGCGCCCGTCGCGGCCGACGTCACGAGCTGGCCGATGACGGTGGAACTGGCGTCGGTGAGCAGGACGAGCGTGGACGCCTCCGGTCCCACGGCGCTGATCCGCCCGACCAGCGCGCCACCCCCGGCGACCACCACGTCCCCGACCGCCACGCCGTGGCGCTCCCCGCGATCGAGCGTGACCGACCGGCGGAACTCGGACGAATCGCGCGCGATGACGGTCGCCGCAACGGTCGCGTAGTCGAACCCCGCCCGGAACTGGAGGAGCGCGGTCAGCACCTCGTTCTCGCGCCGGATCTCGTCGGACCGGGCGGCGTCGATGCGCAGCCGATCGTTCTCGCGCCGCAGGGCGTCGTTGTCGATGCGCAGCTGGTCGAGCTCGGCGATCGCGGCACCGATCGAGGCGATGCCGCCGGCGACATCATCGAGGGCCGACTGGATGGGCCGGAAGGCGAAGCCGATGCCGCCCTGGATGTCGCGCACGAGCGGGTTCGACGACACGCCCATGAGCACGAGCGAGGTCGCCAGGAGCACGACGAACGCGATCGCACGGCGACGGGCGGCTCGCTGGTTGAGTGCGGCGGTCATCGGACGGTCATGAGGCGCGGTGCCCGCTGCCTTCGGCAGGGCGGATCAGCGCGGCGGGCGCGCGTACGTCTCGGAGACGAGCACGCGATCCATCGCGTCGAGCTCCTGGAGGACCACGCCGGTGCCGCGCGCGACGCAGGTCAGCGGGTCGTCGGCGACGTGGACCGGCATCTGGGTCGCCTCGGCGATGCGGCGGTCGAGCCCCGCCAGCAGGGCGCCGCCGCCGGCGACGACGATGCCCTGGTCCATGATGTCGGCCACGAGCTCGGGCGGCGTCTCCTCGATCGTGTCCTTGACGGTGTCGACGATCTGGGCGACCGACGGCTCGATGGCCTCGCGGATCTGGTCGGCGCCGACCTCGACCGAGCGCGGCAGGCCGGTCAGCAGGTCGCGGCCGCGGAGCGAGACGCGCTGGCTGTCCCACTCGCCGGGGTACGCGGACCCGATGGCGATCTTGATGTCCTCCGCGGTCCGCTCGCCGAGGAACAGGTTGTACTCGCGCCGGGCGAACGTGACGATGTCCTGGTCCATCTCGTCGCCGCCGATGCGGATCGAGCGCGACACGACGATGCCGCCGAGCGAGATGACGGCGACCTCCGTGGTGCCGCCGCCGATGTCCACGATGAGGGACCCCGACGGCTCGCTGACCTGGAGGCCCGCGCCGATCGCCGCGGCCATCGGCTCCTCGATGAGCCGGGCCCAGCGGGCGCCCGCGTTGAGGGCCGCGTCCCGGACGGCGCGCTTCTCCACCTCGGTCACGCCCGACGGGATGCCGAGCAGCATGCGCGGCCGCGGGATGAGCCCGATCCGATCGTGGACCTTGTTCACGAAGTACTTGATCATCTGCTCGGTCACGTCGAAGTCGCTGATGACCCCGTCGCGCAACGGGCGGATGGCGATGATGTTGGCCGGCGTGCGGCCGACCATGCGCTTGGCCTCGGCGCCGATGGCGAGGACCCGGCGGGTCTTCGCATCGATGGCGACGACGCTCGGCTCGCTCATGACGATCCCGCGATCGCGGACGTGGACCAGGGTGTTGGCCGTCCCGAGATCGATGCCGATGTCGCGGGAGAAGAGGCCGAGCAGGCGGTCGAGCATGATGGCGGGAGGATCCTTCGTGCGGGTGGTCGTCGGGTCGTTCGGGTCGCGACGCGGGCCGGAGTGAGGCCAGGAGCGCGCGAGACGAGGGTCGGGGCCGCGAACGCCCGGGCAGTATACCCGAGGCCCTCCGCGGGCCCGCCGACGGCCGCTTCGGGTCGGCGCGCGCCGGCCGGCCGAGGGTCGCGGCCCGGCCGGCCGAGGGTCGCGGGCCGGCCCGGCCGCCGGAGGATCGCGGCCGTCAGCCCGCCCCGGTGACGGCCCGCGCGGCGCGCGATGGGCGATCGAACGCGACCCCGCGGTCGCGCAACGAGACGTACGCGTCGTGGCCGATGACCAGGTGGTCGAGCAGGTCGATATCGAGCAGGCGGCCGGCGGCCAGCGCCTCGGCGGTCAGGTGCAGGTCGTCCGGCGACGGGGTCGGGTCCCCGGAGGGGTGGTTGTGGACGAGGATGGCGCCCGCGGCGTTCAGCCGGACCGCGTCGCGGAAGAGCTCGCCGACGCGCACCAGGGACGACGACACGTTGCCCTGGTAGACCGTCTGGATGCGCAGGACGTGGTTCTTCGTGTCGAGCAGGACGACCCGCAGCTCCTCGCGCTCGAGGCGACCCATCTGGAGGACGAGCCTGTCCGCGATGTCCGCCGGACTGCGGATCGAGATGCGGCCCGTCGGCCAGTCCGCCATCAGGCGACGGCCCAGCTCGAACGCGGCAACGAGCTGGGCGGCCTTCGCGTTCCCGACGCCCGACAGCGCCGCGAGCTCGAGCTCGCTCGCCGCGGCCAGCCCGGCCAGGCCGTCGTGGGCGGCCAGGGCGTCGGCCGCAAGGTCCACCGCAGACCGTCCGCGGGTGCCGCTCCCCCACACCAGGCCGATCAGCTCGGCCGCGGTCAGGCCGCCGGGCCCGCGCAGGGCGAGCCGCTCACGCGGCCGTTCCGCGGCCGGGACCTCGCGGATCGCGCGGCCCGGACGACCAGCGCCTGGCGTCGGATCGATCACGGGGACCTCCGGGCGATGCGTGCGAGCGGACGACGGCGGGCGACGAGGCGCTAGATGTCCCCGAGACCCGGACGACGAGAGCCCGCCGATTCCCCCCGCCATCCGGACCTCGAGGACGACGCGGAGCCTACGGATGCCGGCTCACCGCCCGCTCACCGCCGGTCTCACCACCGGTCGCGCCCGTCACGGACGCCGCACCCGATGTCCTACCATCCCGGCCATCCGCAGCGAGGAGGCAGCCCGATGCCGGACGAGCGAGGCATCATCCGCACCCCCGGGACCGCCCGGACCATCGACCTCGGGGCGTTCGGGGTGAGCGTCCACGCCGACGGGATCGACACCGGCGGCGCGTTCTCCCTGCTGGAGACCGGCGAGTCGGTCATCGGGGCCGGCCCGCCGCTGCACGTGCACCGCGACTGCGCCGAGACCTTCTACGTGCTGGCCGGGTCGTACGTGATGATCGTCGCCGACCGCGAGGTGCTGTGCCGGACGGGGTCCGTGGTGATCGTGCCGTCGGGTACCACCCACACGTTCAAGAGCGCCGAGGCCGGCAGCCGGAAGCTCAACCTGTACACGCCCGCCGCGATGGTCGGGTACTTCGACGAGCTGGCGGCCGGGATCGCGGCCGGCATGGACGCGACCGATCTGGAGGCGATCGCCGGGCGGTACGCGATGGACGTCGTCGGCGAGGTGCCCGACGGCTACCTCCAGCGCGCCGACGACCGGGGACCCGGGCGGCCGCCCGGCTAGACCAGTCCCTCGCGCAGGGCGAGCTCGGCGACCACGATCAGGATGCCGTTGAACGTCGCGTGCAGGCCGATCGGGGCCCAGATCGACCCGCGCCGCAGGAACAGCCAGCCCAGCGCCAGCGCGACCGGGATGCGCGACACGAACCCGACGAGGGCCAGGCCGGCCGCCTCGCCCGCGGTCGAGCCCGAGATGGTCAGCACGTGCACGAACGCGAAGAACAGGGCCGCCTGGACGAGCGCCCGACGCTCCCCCATCGTGCGCGCCCAGGCCGTGGTCGCGAAGCCGCGGAACAGGAGCTCCTCGCCGAGTGGCGCGATGACCGCTCCGGCCAGCAGGTTGAGCAGCAGGCCCGGCAGGTCACCGGTCGGGGGCAGCGGGCTGACCGGGGTGACCGGCACGACCTGGCTCAGGAGTCCGGCCACGATGATCGTCGCGACGATGACCGGCGCGGCCCACATCGCCCCGGACGCCATCTCGGCCGCCGCCCGCCGGTCGAAACGGCGGATGCCCATCTCGAGCCAGCCGAGGGCTCCGGTGTCGACGACCAGGAGCCGGATCAGCGCCGCGTACACGAGCGCCTGCACGGCGACCGACGCCAGCCGCGCGACCGGTCCGTCCACGGCCACCCCGACGAGCGACAGCGGCACGCCGATGAGCACGGCGGCCAGGAGCGAGACCGGGACCGACGCCCCGAACACGAGGAACGGCGACGGGCCGGTGTAACCGGCCACACCGCGGGCGCGGCGCTCGATGGCCTGCGATCCGGCCGAGGCAACGAGCCCGATGGCGAGCACGAGGAGGCCCGCCACGAGCAGGATCGGCGCCGCGGGATTCGTCCCGCCGAGGACCGCCACGATCGTCGCCCCGAGGCCGACGATGGTGGCCAGCCAGCCGACCACGAACAGGGCCGGGGCCGCTCGGCCCTCGATGGTGAAGGTGGACGCCCCCGGCCGAGGCGGCGGCGCCGGCGCCGGCGCCGACCCGTCCTCGGGCTCGATCAACGCTCGGGCAGCGGGTCGGGCGCTGGGGTGGACTGGCGCGCGCTCTGACGCGAGCGCACCGAGGTCTGGATCGTGGACGGGGCCGCGGCACCGGCCGACGAGGCGGCGACGCGCGCGGTCGGCTCGAAGCCGGCCGGCAGCGACTCGATCACGTCGGACGAGGCGGCGATCTCACGCCGCTCGAAGTCCTTGCCGCACCACGCGCACAGCGACCAGTCGAGGCCGACCAGGCGCGAGCAGTTGGGGCAGACCCGGTTCAGCCGCGTGCGGCACGACGGGCAGATGATCCATTCCTCGTTGACGCGCCGCTCGCACGACGGGCAGTGCAGGATCGACTCGACCTCGGCCAGCAGCGCCTCCTCGGCGAGGTTCCGCTCCCAGACCTCCCCGATCTTCTCGTGCGGCCGGACGATCTTGTAGACCCACACCGCGAACACGAACAGGAACGGGGTGAAGATGATGATCCCGGCGGCGACGAAGTACGGCAGGATCGCGTTGTCCGATCGCTGCTGCATGTCGCGGAACGCCCAGTAGGCGGTGGCGATCCACAGGATCACCAGGTAGATGAAGATGAACTGGATGGAGAGCTGGACGATCGGGCTCTCGATGATGTCGCCGATCGTCTGTCCGATCCCGTCGAGGATCTGATCCATGCGGTGGCGCGCGCCTCCGTGCGTGTCCGGTCCCTATCGGCCGGGGTGACCCCCGGCGGCCCGCGGCCTCCGCGGCAGTGTAGCAGGGCTCCCGGGCCCCTCCCGCGGTCCGCGTCGCGGTCAGACGAGCGGGCTGGACCGGCCGTGACGGTCCGCCACGAGGCTGGCCACACCGGCCGCCGTGAACACGAGGGCGCCGACCCCGGCGGCGATGGCGCCGGGCCCGGCCGTCGTGAACCCGAACAGGTACGGCCAGGCGAGCCCGATCGTCAGCGTCCCGACGACCGTGGCCGGGATGCCGAGGCGCAGCCAGGCCGGGACCGGGTTCGGGACGATCGCCCCCACCACCACGACGAGGGTCGCCAGCACGACGAGGGGATGGAAGGGCCCGGCCAGGCCCCAGCGCGCCAGGTAGTCGGTGCCGGTGGCGCCGATCATGCTGACGCCCCACGGCAGCAGGAACCCGACGGCCGCCAGGTCGCCGCCGGCGATGGCCAGCCAGCCGATGGCCTCCCCGCGGCGCTCGGCCGCCAGCAGCCCCGGCCGGGCGGTCGTGCCCTCCGGGCCGGTCGCGTCGGTCGGACTCCCGACGGTGGCGGCTGGCTCCGCGCGCGCTCCCCACGCGCGGGCTGGCGCCGCCGGACCGCCGACCCCCGAGAGCGCCAGCGGTCCGCCGTCCGGTTCGGGGATACGGGCGGGCCCGCCCGCGATCGGCGGCGGCACGTACGCGCCAGGGGGCGGCGGGACCGCGTCCGAGGCGGCCGGACCGTCGGTCTCGGGACGCTGCCGCGCGCGCGTCCCGCCGGCGACCGAGGCGAGCAGGTCGCCGCACGACGGGCACGACAGCCGGCCGTACGGGACCTCGGACCCACAGGATCCGCAGACGATCGATGGGGCGGTGGTCAACCCTCTCCCTCCGTGCCGGTCCCGGTCCCGATCCCGGGACCGTCGCCCAGCGTGCCAGACTCGGGCGACGGCGACCAGCCCCCATCTTCGGCGGCGGCGACTCCCCCGAACGTCCCAGCCACCTCGACCGTCCACGTCGCCGAGCGCCAGGCCGCCACGAGGCCGAGCAGGACGAGCTGGCCGGCCCACACCGCGACCAGGACGAGGATCGCGACCAGGGTCAGGAGCGGCGGCAGCCCGTCGGCCAGGGTGATCCGGATGGCGGTCCAGGCCGACGACGCCGCCGCGGCCGACGGGACGACGACGAGGGCCAGCGCCAGGAGCGGCACCGCGCCGGCCACGAGCACGCGCACGGGATGCCGAACCAGGTAGCCGAGCGATCCGCCGAGTGCCCGCACGATCCCGGCGTCAGCCAGCACGATCCGTCGCGCGGCCAGCGCACCGAGCACCTCGGCCAGAAGCCAGGTGAGCGCGATCGCCGCCAGGGCGTCCGGGACGGCACGGGCGACCCGGACGATGAGCGGCACGGTCGTGTCGATCGGAACGGTGAATTCGCGGTAGGTGGCGGCCACGACCCTGGTCGCGGCCCAGCCCAGGGTGATCGCCAGCGGTACCGCGGCGAGGAGGCGCACGCCGAGGATCCGCCACGCGACGTCGCGCCCGCGCCGGGGCAGCGGGCCGGCCTCGCCGCCCGCCACGATGCGGACCGACTCCGCCTCGAGGGCCGCCGCGATCAGGCCGCCGCCGACGATCCAGGCGAGGCCGATGCCGCCGGCCGCGACGACGAGGACCAGGACCGTGGGGGTCAGACCCCCGAGCAGCGCCGAGGACAGCGTGGGCGCCAGGATGTTCGCCAGCCCGATGGCCGACGGGAGGACGATGATCGGGGCAAGGACGAGCAGCAGGCCGCCGCGGATGAGGAACCCTGCGAGGGCGAGGACCCAGGTGGCTGGTCGCTCGAGGACGCTCAGGAGTGAGGCGACCAGGGTCGCCCCCGGGTTCACGGCGCCGGCGAGGCCGAGGGGGCTGGCGAGCCGTTCGGAGCCGGGCTCGGCAGCCCGAAGTCCGCCAGCTCATCGAGGCGGGCGAGGGCCGCTTCGACCTTGGCGATCTCCGTCCCGTACCGGGCGAAGTCGCCGTCGCGCAGGGCCGCCTGGGCCAGATCGAAGTGCAGGTTGGCGTAGGCGATCAGCCCGCCCACGTCACCGGGCAGCGGGTCGGTCGGATCGACCGTCGGGGTCGGGGTCGGGCCGCCCGGGTCGGGGGTCGGGGTCGGGCCGCCCGGATCCGGGGTCGGGGTGGGCTCGTTGCCGCCCTCGGCGACGAGCAGCCGGCCGATCGCCTCGCCCAGGGTGTCAGCCCACACGACCTCGCGCGGCGAGGCGACGACGATGCGCCGGAACTCGGGGAACGCGGAGCCGGTGGACTGGAGGTAGACCGGCTGGAGGTAGATGAGGGAATCGTTGACGGGCACGACGATGAGGTTGCCGCGGATGACGTCGCTGCCCGAGTTGCGCCACAGCGTGAACTGCTCGCTGATGGCCGCGTCCTGGTCGATGCGCGCCTCGATCTGGGCCGGGCCGAACACGGTCGTCTCGGGCGGGAAGCGGTAGACACGGGTCGTGCCGTAGTCCTCGCCGTCGTTGCGGGCGGCGATCCAGGCGATCATGTTCGGGCGGCTGGTCGGCACCATCGGCTGGAGCAGGAGGAACTCGGCCTTCGTCTCGCCCGGCATGCGCATGATCACGTAGTAGGCCTCGGACGGGAGGCTCTGTTCGCTGGTCTGACCCTGCGGGACCGTCCACAGGTCGTCGCTCTGGAAGAAGCGCAGCGTGTTGGTGACGTGGTAGCGCCCGAACACGCGCGTCTGGACGTTGAACAGCTCCTCGGGGACGCGGATGTTGTCGCGCAGGTCCGACGGCATCTCGTCGAGCGAGCGGAACAGCGTCGGGAAGATGCCCTGGTAGGCGCGGATGAGCGGATCCGAGGGATCGGCGACATAGAAGGTCATCGTCCCGTCGTAGGCGTCCATCGTGATCTTGACGGAGTTGCGGATGTAGTTGAGGTCGCCCCGCAGGCCGGTCCCCTCGAGCACCCGGGGGTCGAACGCCTGGGCGTGCGGGAATCGGTCGGACGTGGTGTAGGCGTCCTGGATGTAGAGCAGGCGCCCGTCGTCGTCGATGACGATGTAGGGGTCCTTGTCGTACTCCAGGAACGGGGCGATGCGCGGCAGGCGGTCGGCCAGGTAGCGGTGCATGAGCACCTGGCTGTCGGCCGTGACCTGGTCGCTGATCGGCAGGTCGAGGTCGCGGAAGCGCAGCGCGAACAGCAGCCGCATCAACGTCGTGTCGAGGCGGATGCCGGTCGTGCCCGTCCAGCGCGTGGACGTGCCCGGGTCGCCGCCACCCTCGCCCTCGCCGGTCGGGAAGTCGAACTCGTCCTGGCGCGCGCCGGTGATGATGTAGTCGCTCGGGCGCTCGCCGAAGTAGATGCGCGGTTCCGTGATCACCGGGGCCCCGGCCGACGAGACCGGCGGCAGGTTGCGGATGAACAGGCGCGGCTGGCCCTCGTTGGCGACCTCATTGACCGGCACCATCGCCACCCCGATGCCGTGGGTGTAGACGATCCGCTGGTTGACGAAGCCGACCGCCGCCGGGTTCTGGTCGAGCGCGAGCTCGCGGGCCGAGAGCATCACCTGGCGCTGCCGGCCGTCGATCATGTAGCGGTCGGTGTCGACGTCGTGGAAGTCGTAGTAGCGCCGGACTCGCTGGAGCTGGTCGAGCGTCGCGCCGAGCGGCCGGTAATCCCACAGCCGGGCGTTGGCGAACGTGTCGTCCTCGGCCTCGATGGCCTCCTCGGTCAGGACGTCCTCACCCCGGAACAGCCGGTCGTCCTCCCATCCGTCGAGCCCGAAGGCGAGCCGCGTCATCGCGATGTTGTTGGCGATGTAGCGCTCTTCCTGCGCGTACTGGTTGGGCTCGACCGTGAAGCGCTGGATGGCTTCCGGGTAGATCCGCCCGACGACGAGGGAGGCGAAGAACCACACGGTCACGACCAGGCCGAGCGGCCACAGCATCCGGGTGAATGCCCCGCCCACGAGGAGTGCCGCGGCCAGGCCGGACAGGACGGTCAGCGCGTCGTACGCGAAGAACTGGGCATTCTGGTCGGTGAAGCTGACCCCGGTCGCGACGCCGCGGGCGCTGTACACGAGCTCGAACTTGTCGAGCTGGTAGCCGAACGCGACCGACAGCAGGAACAGGCCGGCCAGCACGCCCAGGTGCACCCGCACCGGCGTCTCGAACACGAGGCTGCCGCGCGTGGCCGCGACGACGTAGCGGATGAGCACCAGGATCAGCGCCGCGACGACGATCCCGTTGAACAGCGCCTGGAGGAGTCGAAGGAAGGGCAGCTCGAACAGGAAGAAGCCGATGTCCCGGCCGAACACGGGATCGGCCACGGCCGAGGCGGTGTCCGGCGAGAACGGGACGCGGTTCTGCCACAGCAGGACCGTCTCCCAGTTGGCCGCCACGGAGCCGGCGATGGCCAGCGCGGCCAGGGCGGCCACCGCCAGCAGCGCGATCGAGGCGAGCGGCGTCAGATCGGGGATGTCATCCGGGTCGAAGGCCGGGCGCGGCGTCGGCTCCGGCTCGGGCGATCGAAAGCTGGCGAAGCCGCCGCTGCCGGGGCGCCGGTCGGGGTCGCCGGCCATGGCCGCCTCGTTGAGCCGCTCGAACAGCGAGCGCAGCGATCCGCCGGGCCCGGCCGTGGGCGGCGGGGCGAGGCGTCCGGCCAGGAGCAGGTTGCCGATGAGGATGAGGAGCCCGAGCAGGAGCGCCCCGCCGAACAGCGCGCCCTGCGCCCCGAGACGGGTCCAGAACACGTCGTCGAACGACACGCTCTGGTACCACAGGGCGTCGGTCCACAGGTCGAGGACGATGCCCGAGCCGAGGATCAGGAGGAGGAGCAGCCCTCCGACGACCCACAGCCCGACGCGGGGACGCGAGCCGCCGTCGCCGCCGTCGCGGGTCCGGACGATGCGCGGTCGCGGAGGTCGGCGCCGGGAGCCACCGGCGGGCGTGGGCTCGTCCGTCGCGTCGTCACCGATGTCCTCGTCACCCTCGTCGTCCGGGGCGCGTTCAGGCTGCGGGCCGGTCGGACGAGTGCGCCGAGGGGCCACGCGATCGGGGTCCTCGCCTCGGGCCTCGGCTTCCTTGCGGCGAAGCTCATCCAGGAAATCGTCGAAGAGGTCTCGCATGGGGGTTCGCCAAGTCTACCCGCTCCGGGCCGTTCGGGCCGTCACGGGCGATGCAGCCCCTCGACCGCGCGGCGGAACGCGGCGAGCACGGTCTCGGCCAGCTCGTTCGGGCGCATCGCCGCGGCGCGCGCGGGCTCGAACCGGAACGCCGCGCGGACCGCCAGCGGCGCGCGCCACGGCCTGGCGGGGTCGTCCGGCGGCACGAGCCCGGCGACGCGCAGCTGGAGGCGACCGGCGTCCTCGAGGATCAGGCCGCTGAGCGCGCCGGACAGGGCGGGGCCCAGGCGCGCGAGGGGCGGATCGGGCGGCGGGCCGGCGCTCGGCGCCACGTCCCGGAAGGCGACGACCCCGTCCTCGTCGGCGACCCACAGGAGGCAGAGCCACCAGCCGTCTGGAGCGTCGGACGGACGGGCCATGCCGGCGCGCAGCGTCCGATCGCCGATGACGACCTCGTGCTCGCGCAGGAATGACGGGCCGGGGGGCGGCAGGCGGTCGGGCATGCCGCCTAGGATAGGCGCGCCGGTCAGGACGGGCGGGCGCTCTCGCTGTCGGCCGCCGGCGCGTCCGTGACGGACCCGGGCTCGGCGTCGGTGTGGGTGGCGGCCGGCACGGCGTCGGTGTGGGTGGCGGCCGGCACGGGCTCGGCGTCGGAGGCCGGTGCGTCGTCGGCCCCGGCATCGACATCGGCATCGGCATCGTCCGCGGGCGGCTCGATCCCCTCGATCATCCAGTCGGCCTTGATGGCCTCCGCCTCGGCCTGCAGGCTGGCGAACTCGGCCTCGATCTCGAGGCGCAGGATCTCGCGCCGGACGGCCGGGTCGGGCGGCGCCAGGGCGCCCGGTTCGGACGCGGGCGCCGACGCCTCTTCGGGATACTCGCCGCTGATCCACGACAGCAGTCGACTGCGCGAGCGCTTCTCCGCCGACTTGGCCCGCAGGATCGACGCGGGGTCGAGGGCGGTCAGGCCTGGCAGCGCCGGATCGAGCGACGGATCGCCGACGAGGGTGGCGCCGCAGGATGGGCAGCGCTCCGGCTCACCGGTGTAGGAGGCGGAGCACCACGGGCAGATGGACGCGGACGCACCGCCCCCGGTAACTGATTCGTCGACCATGGCCCGAATGCTACCGTGCCGGCGTTCGCCCGGAATACCCCATCGGTCCGGGGTCCTCGCGGTACCTGACCGGGACCGGTCACTCCCACTCGATCGTGGCTGGCGGCTTCGAACTGATGTCGTAGACGACGCGGTTGACGCCCGGGACCTCGTTGACGATGCGGCTGCTGATCTTGCCCAGCACGTCGTACGGCAGCTTCGCCCAGTCCGCGGTCATGCCGTCCTCGCTCGTGACGGCCCGGATGGCGACCACGTTGGCGTACGTCCGCCCGTCGCCCATGACCCCGACGCTGTTGATCGGTGTCAGGATCGCGAACGACTGCCACAGCGAGCGGTACAGGCCGGCGCCCTTGATCTCGTCGATGACGATCCAGTCCGCGTCTCGGAGCGTGTCCAGCCGGGCGGCGGTGACCTCGCCGATGATCCGGATGGCGAGCCCCGGGCCCGGGAACGGCTGGCGCAGGACCATCGCGTCGGGCAGGCCGAGCTCCAGGCCGACGTTGCGGACCTCGTCCTTGAACAGGTAGCGCAGTGGCTCGATGAGCTGGAAGCGCAGGTCGGCCGGCAGGCCGCCGACGTTGTGGTGGGTCTTGATCTTCTGGGCGGCCTTCGTCTCGGACGTCGCGCTCTCGATGACGTCGGGGTAGAGCGTGCCCTGGGTCAGGAAGTCGATGGCGCCGATCCGGGCGGCTTCCTCTTCGAACACCCGGATGAACTCGTCGCCGATGATCTTGCGCTTCTGCTCCGGGTCGACCACCCCGGCCAGGCGGGCCAGGAAGCGCTCGCGCGCGTCGACCATCACGAGGTTCATGCCGAGGTCGCGCTCGAAGGTCACGCGCAGCAGCTCGGACTCCTTCTTGCGCATGAGGCCGTGGTCGACGTAGATGCACGTCAGCCGATCGCCCACGGCGCGATGGACGAGGGCCGCCGCGACGGCCGAGTCCACCCCGCCAGACAGGGCGCAGATGACCTTCCCGTCCGAGCCGGTGGCGGCGGCGTGGGCGTCCACCCGCTCGCGGATGCCGGCGACGGTCGTGTCGATGAAGTTGGCGGCCGTCCAGTCGGGCGTCACGCCGGCGATGCCCTGCACGAAGTTGCGCAGCACGTCGCGGCCGCGGGGGGTGTGGACGACCTCGGGGTGGAACTGGATGCCGTACAGGTTCCGGTCGGGGGCCTGGAGGCCGGCGAACGGGGTCGAGTCGGTCTGGGCCGTGGCGACGAAGCCCTCGGGCAGGCGGGTGATCGAGTCGCCGTGGCTCATCCACACCGGCTGCTCGCGCTCGATGCCGGCGAACAGACCCTCGGCGCTGGTCAGCTGGACGTTGGCCGGGCCGTATTCGCGCTTGCCGGCGGCCATGACGTCGCCGCCGAGCTCGCGTGCCATGAGCTGCGCGCCGTAGTAGATGCCGAGGACCGGGATGCGACCCGACCAGATCGCCGGATCGGGCTTGGGGGCGCCGTCGTCGTACACCGAGTTCGGCCCGCCCGACAGGATGATCGCCCGGGTGCCGCGCCGCTCCAGCTCCGCGAACGGCGTGTCGTGCGGCAGGAGTTCGGAGTAGACGTCGAGCTCGCGCACGCGGCGGGCGATGAGCTGGGCGAACTGGCTGCCGAAGTCCAGGACGACGACCGGACCGCGCGCTGCGGTGGCCCCAGGATCCTCCGCCGCGCGCTCCTCGACGGGCGCGTTGAGGGCGGTCTCGAGGTAGGCCTCGACCTCGGCGTCATCGGGGGCGAGGACCCGGTGGCCGGCGTTTGCCGCCTCACCGTGGACGGTCTTGCCGCGATCGTGGCCCGGGCGTGCTCCGCTCGCCGATGACTCCTCGGTGTCCACCAACATCGACCTCCGCTCCGTCGTCCGGCGACCATCGAGCCGGGCGCTCCGCCTGCCGCCAAGTGTAGCGGTCGGTGGTGCTCGGCCGCCGCGG
>JBKHXL010000026.1:0-33539 GCA_046566045.1 Candidatus Limnocylindria bacterium | reverse complement strand
GGGTCGGGGTCGGCGTCGGCGTCGGCGTCGGGGTCGGGGTCGGGGTGGGGGTCGGGGTCGGGGTCGGGGTCGGGGTCGGCGTCGGGGTCGGGGTCGGGGTCGGGGTCGGCGTCGGCGTCGGCGTCGGCGTCGGCGTCGGGGTCGGCGTCGGGGTCGGCGTCGGGGTCGGGGTCGGCGTCGGGGTCGGGGTCGGGGTAGGCTCCGTGCCGGCCTTGCGGTCGAAGCAGAACTCGACGTGGCTGATCTGCGCCTGCTGGCCGCCCGCGTTGGTCGGGGACTGCAGGTTGGTGTCGCTGTCGTCGGCCTCGTCGGTGTAGGCGTAGACCAGGGCGTTGTCACCCGCCTTGACGATGACCGCGGCCATGTCGTACGAGTGCAGGTAGTCGGGATGGAGCGCCCAGTCGAACGAATAGTTCGTGGCGTTGCTGATCACGATCACGCCGTTGCTGGTCGTGCCGTTCGTCGGCGTGCCGTCGATCTTGAACGAGAAGTAGTTGTCGCACGTGGCGTTGCCCGCCACGAGCGTCACGCTGTTCGCGTTCGGCGCGACGGGCGGTGCCCCGGCGTCCTCGTCCGCCTGGACGGTCGCTGCGGGCGCGAAGAGGGCCACGCTGACCATGGATGCCACGACAAGCCAGGAGAGCCTGCGGGCGAGGCGCCGGCGCGCCCGATGATGGTGCTGCATCGGATGAGTCCCCGAACTTCGAGGGGCCATGAGCGGCCCCGGCTTGGATGAGTCCCTCCGATCGACGGCTCCCCGAATCTCGTCCGTCCATCGACCTGAGTGCCTCGCATCATGGCAGGGTGGGTACCGCGCGGTCTAGTACTCTCGTATGCACCGGACCCCACCAGACCCGAGCGGAGCCGACCCCCGTCTCGCCGACTCCGGTGCGGGGCAGCACCGACGGTCCTCCCCGACCCGGTACCGCAGTCAGGGGAGCCGTGCCGGTACCATGGGCGCCCTGCCGAGAACCCCATGCCCCGAGGTGCCGCGCCTGTGATCCCCGCCCCGCTCCGCAGCCAGGTCCGTGCCGCCGTCGAGCGCGCCTGGCGGGCCGCGATCGAGGGCGGCGACCTGCCGGCCCTCCCCGGCGAGGCGGCACGTCCGGCGATCGACGTCGAGCGGCCCGCCAACCCGGAGCATGGCGACCTGTCCACCAACCTGGCGATGAAGCTCGCCCGACCGTATCGCCGGCCGCCGATGGAGCTGGCGACGCTGCTCGCCGCCAAACTCGTCCGCGGGAGCGGCCCCGACGGCCCGATCGAAGCAGCGGAGGTGGCCCCACCCGGCTTCATCAACTTGCGCCTGCGCCCGGCGGCCCTGGCCGCCGTCATCGACGGGATCCTGGCGGAGCCCGACGCGTGGGGCCGGGTCAGCGGTCTGCCCGCTCGGCGGGTCAACGTCGAGTTCGTGTCGGCCAACCCGACCGGACCGCTGACCATCGGCAACGCGCGCGGCGCCTTCGTCGGCGACCTGCTGTGCCGCGTCCTCGAGGCGGGCGGCCAGGCCGTCACGCGCGAGTACTACTTCAACGACTCCGGCGGCCAGATCACCAACCTCGGCGCCAGCATCGTGGCCATCCGCGACGGCGCCCCGATCCCCGAGGACGGCTACCGCGGGGACTACGTCGAGGTGCTTGCCGCCGAGCTGCCGGACGAGGTGTGGGCGGCGGCGACGGCCGACGGCGCCGACGCCGGGGACGTGGTCGGACGGTGGGCGGCCGCGCGCGTGCGCGAGGGCATCGAGGCCTCGCTCGACCGCCTCGGCGTGCACTTCGACGTGTGGACGAGCGAGGCGCGCCTGCACGACGAGGGCTGGGTCGCGCGGGCGGTCGAGCGGCTGCGCGAGCGCGGCCACGTGTACGAGGAGGACGGGGCCCTGTGGTTCCGCTCCACCACCTTCGGCGACGACAAGGACCGGGTCATCTTCCGGGCCGACGGCCGGCCGACGTACTTCGCCGCCGACATCGGCTACGTGACCGAGAAGTTCAGCCGCGGGTTCGAGCACCTCATCTACATCTGGGGCGCCGATCACCACGGGACGGTCGCCCGGGTGCGCAACGCGGCCGAGGCGATGGGCTACGACCGCGAGGCGGTCCAGATGCTGCTGTACTCGTGGGTCCGTTTCGTGCGCGACGGCCGGGAGGTCGGCATGTCGAAGCGGGCCGGCACGTTCATCACCCTCGACGAGCTGCTCGAGGAGGTCGGCGTCGACGCCGCCCGCTGGTTCTTCGCCTCACGCGGGGCGACCTCGGCCATCGACTTCGACATCGAGCTGGCCAAGAAGCAGTCGAACGAGAACCCGGTCTTCTACGTCCAGTACGCCCACGCCCGGATCGCCTCGATCGTGCGCAGGGCCGCCGAGGCCGGCCTCACGCCGGCCGACTCGATCGCCGCGACCCTGTCCGCCGAGACGCCGGAGGAGTTGGCCCTGGTCCGCGCCATCGTCCGCTTCTCCGAGGTGGTCGAGGACGCCGTGCTCGCCGAGGAGACCCACGGGGTGACCGCCTATGCGACCGAGCTCGCGACGGCCTTCCACGCGTTCTATCGCGATGCCCGGGTCGTGGACCCCGACGCCCCCGACCGGTCGGCGACCCGGCTCGCCGTCGCCCAGGCCGCCCGCCGGACCCTCGCCGCGACGCTCGGGCTGCTCGGGATCAGCGCACCCGACGCGATGTGAGCTCGGGGGTCAGGCCCCCGTATCGCCGAAGATCCGGTCGAGCGAGAGCAGCCCGTCCGCATCGGAGGCGATGAGGATCGTCACGTCGTCGCCGTTGCCGAGCGCCGCGGCCGGGTGATCCAGCGTTCCGACGGCGGCGTTCGCCGCGTCGAGGAACTGCTCGGCATCGGCGACCGTGTCCCACGTCGTGCGCAGGGCCACGGCCCACGCCCCATCCGGACCGGTGAGGACCACGAGCCGGTCCCCACCCCAGCCCGCCGCCGCCTCGGTCGCGTCGGTGAGCGCCACGTCCGACTCGGTCAGCCACACGCGGGTCTGGAACTCGCCCCAGGTGTCCTCGATGGCCACCGCCCAGCCGTCGCCCATGCGGGCGGCCGCGTCGGACCGGATGTCGACCTCGACGGCGCCCTCGCCGGCCTCGTACTTCTCCGGGTGGAGGACCTGCTCCGTGCTCGTCGGCGGCTGCTCGTACAGCGCGTCCACCGCGGCCCAGCCGTCCGCCGTCTGGATCGGCAGGACCCACGGCAGGCCGGTCTCGTACGGGAACAGCAGCCCCTGGACGAGGATCTGCGGCATGCGCGCCAGGATCTCCAGCGCCTCGGGATCGGTGCCCGCCCTGAGGTACTCCTGGGTCTCGTCCGGCGTGAGGTTGCCGCCCTGCGCCCACAGGAGCATCAGCAGCGTCGCGTCGCCCTCGTACAGCGCCGCGCGGGCGATGGCCTGGTCGGTCTGGTCGCGCAGCGCCTCGGGCTCCTCGAAGATGTCGAAGTTGGCGTCCTGCAGGGCGTGGCCGTACTCGTGCGCGAAGGTGATCTTGTCGGCTCCGGTGATCCGCCCGGTGCGCGACACGACGAACAGTTCGTCGCCCTCCGGCCGGTAGAAGCCGGCGACCTGGCTGGCCAGCAGCTCCAGGTACAGGTCGCGCAGCGAGGCATCCTCGGGCATCAGGCCGAGCGCCTTGTACAGGCGCTCGACGGCGAGGACGTACGACTCGGGATTGTCCTTGTCGAAGTCCTCGGCGGTCATCTGCGCCAGTTCCGCCTCGCCGATGGTCGTGCGCGGGACGTCGACGGGGTCCAGCCCGCGCAGGGCGAGGACCTGCGCCTCGATGGTGTCGAAGACGGCCTCGGGATCCTGGGGCGTCGGGGACGGCGTCGGGTCGACGCTCGGGGCGACGCTCGGCGCCGTCGGGCTCGGAGCGGGCGGCGACGCGCTCCGGGTGGTCGGACTGCAGGCGGCGGCCACGAGGGACGCCGCGACGATGAGCGCGGCGGAGCGCGCCAGGAAGGTCGTGGTCATGCGGCGGATTGTCGCATGAGGGTCGTGGCGGTCCGGTCGGCGGGTCGATGTCGCTTTCTTAACCGCTTGCCGACTCGACCGTGAACGCGTCGTCGGTAGTGTTGGCCCTGGACGAACCCACAAGGTTCCATCCTCCCTCCCTCCGACCGGGGGCGCCGATTGGGCAGGCGCCTCCGGTCTTTCCATGTCCGGACGGCCTGCCGCCGGCCGTGCCGCCCGGCGCACTCGCAGGTACGGGCGCTGTGTCAGAATCGCGGCGATGGAACTCACCTGGTACGGACGCACGTGTGTGCGCATGCGCGGTCGGGACGCGGTGGTCGTCACCGATCCCTATCAGTCGGTCGTGGGACCGACCGGTCGCGGCATCACCGCCGACATCGTCACCTTCAGCCACCCCGACGACACGCCGCTGCCCAAGGCGAAGGGCACGACGTCGCGCGATGGGCTGACCCGCCTGCCGTCCTCGCTGGACGAGGCGTTCGTGCTCGACGGCCCGGGCGAATACGAGGTCAAGCAGGTCCTCGTGACCGGGGTGCGCACGTACCGCGACGATGCGCGCGGGGCCGAGCGCGGCAAGGGCGTCACGTTCGTCGTCGAGGTCGACGGTCTGCACGTCGCCCACCTCGGGGACATCGGTCACCTGCTGTCGGAGGAGAAGCTCGGCGACCTCGGCTCCGTGGACATCGCCTGCGTGCCCCTCGGCGGCGCCCTGTCCCCGACGAAGGCGGCCGCCCTCGTGGCGCAGCTCGACCCACGCATCGTGGTGGCCATGCCGATCTGCGACGAGCCGGCCGACTGCGCCGAGGCCCTGTCCAGGTTCTTCCATGAGATGGGCGCCGAGCCGACCACGCAGCCGAAGCTGTCGGTGACGCCCTCGAGCCTGCCCGGCGAGACGACGACCGTCCACCTCGAGGCACGCGGCAGCTAGGCTCGCCTCAGGAGCGCTCGAGCACCGGCCGGCCGCGCTTGATCACGGTCCGCACGAGGTCGGCGCCGGGGTGGTACGCGATGCGCCCCGACGAGGGGACCCGCCAGATCACGATGTCGGCGACCTTGCCGACCTCCAGCGACCCGATCTCGTCATCCAGCAGCAGTGCGCGCGCCGCGTTGATGGTGCACGCCGCGAGGGCCTCGTCCGGGGACAGCCCCAGGTTGATGCAGGCCATCGACATGGCCAGGGGCAGGCTCGGCGAGGGCGACGTCCCGGGGTTGAAGTCCGTCCCGATGGCGACCGGCACGCCGGCCTCGATGAACCGCCGTGCCGGCGCGTGGTGCGGCTTCATCAGGAACCACGTGGTGATCGGCAGCAGAGTGGCCACCACCGGGGCATCCGTCGGCGCCGCTGCGGCCATCGCCGCCAGGCCCTCGTCGGACGGGCTGGCCAGATGGTCGGCCGAGGCGGCGCCCAGGGCGGCGGCCAGCTCCGCGCCGCCGGACGGCGCCAGCTCATCGGCGTGCAGCCGTGGGACCAGGCCGAAGCCCATGGCCGCCTCGAGGACACGGCGCGACTGGTCCGCGCTGAACACGCCCTGCTCGCAGAACACGTCGGCGAAGCGCGCCCGGCCGTGCGCCGCCACTCCCGGCACCTGCTCCTCGATCAGCGAGCGGACGTACGCCTCCGTCCCATCCGGCCGGCTCCGGTACTCGGGTGGGACGGCATGCGCGCCGAGCCACGTCGGCACGACGTCGATGGGGCCCTCGCGACCGAGCTGCCAGGCGACGTCGATGAGCCGGATCTCGGTCTCGAGGTCGAGGCCGTAGCCCGACTTGGCCTCGATGGTCGTGACCCCGTGGGTCAGCATCTCGTCGAGCCAGCGGCGCCCGTGGGCGAGCAGGTCCGCCTCGCTGGCCAGGCGGGTGGCGGCCACCGTGGACAGGATCCCGCCGCCCGAGGCCAGGATGTCGAGGTACGACGCGCCCTGCTGGCGGAGGACGAGTTCGCCCTCGCGGCTGCCGGCGAACAGGAGGTGCGTGTGCGGATCCACCAGGCCCGGCGTGACCGACCCGCCGCGAGCATCGAGGCGGGCGAAACGACCGAGCGGATAGCCCTCGGCCTCCAGCGTGGCCTCCACCCCGGCCCGCGGACCGACGGCGACGATGCGGCCCTCCCAGCAGGCGACGACCGGCGCATCGGGAGCCGCCGGATCGCCAGCCGCCAGCCGCCCGACCGCGCCCTGGTCCGTGCCGCGCCGGACGCCGCCGGCCATGGTCACGACCTCGGCCGCGCCGACGATCAGGAGCCCCGGGGTCGGCTCGCCCGTCCGGCCTCCCTCGATCACCCGGAAGGCCCCGCCCGTCATGGCCGGACCGGTCCGTCCGTCCGGCGGGCCGCGGCCAGGCGCAGTTCGAGGGCCTGCAGCGGCGAGAAGTCGCGCAGCCGGAGCGCGCGGGCGGCGGCGGCCAGCCGCTCCTCGATGGGGGCCTCGGCCGGCGCACCGGCGTGGTCGGCGACGGCCAGGAAGGCTGCCTGCGGGGCGAGGCCGATCAGCTCCGACTCGGCCAGCTCGACCCCGTCCTCGGCAGCCAGGGACGCAACGCTCTCCCAGACGAGCCACAGCGGCGTGACCTCGAAGTCGAGCAGGTTCATCGAGACCTGCGCCCGGACCGGATGGCCGCGCTCCGGCTCGCGCACCTCGAACCCGTTTGCCTGCAGCCTCGGCAGCCCGCCGCCCGACTCGCGGACGCGGCGAGCGATGCGCCTGGCGAGCTCCACGTCGTCCGAGTCGAGGTTGATGTTGTAGGCGATGAGGAACGGGCGCGCGCCGACGGCCGTCGCCCCGGCCGACGGGTGGGTCCGGGACGGACCGAGGTCCGGCTCGCGGCCGTGCTGGCCGATCTCGGCCTTGAGGCCCTCGTACTGCCCGCGCCGGACGTCGGCCAGCCTGACCCGGTCGGCGCGCAGCGCGGCGCGGGCGTACAGGTAGACCGGCAGGTCGAACCGCTCGGCGATCCGCGCACCGAACGCCCGGGCCAGCTCGATGCAGTCGTCGATGGTCGTCGACCCGAGCGGGACGAACGGGATGACGTCGACGGCACCGATGCGCGGGTGCTCGCCGTCGTGCTCGTCCATGTCGATGTCGTGGATGGCCGCCGCGACCAGTCGCTCGAGCGCCTCGGTCACCGCGTCATGCTCCCCGGCGACGGTGAACACCGACCGGTTGTGGCTCGGGTCGCTCGTCCGGTCGAGCAGGAACACGCCGTCCACCGAGCGGATCGCCGCGGCCAGCCGGTCGACGACCTCGGGACGACGCCCCTCGGACACGTTCGGGACCGACTCGATCAGCATCGCCCTGATGCTAGCGGCGTCCGGGCCGGCGCGTCGGCATGGAAGACCGTCATCGAATGGTCGTTCGACGGTATGCTGCCGCGATGTCCGAGCCCTCGACGCCGCGCGCCTCGCGCGTCCCTGCGCGGAGCGTCCTGCGCAACCCCGACTTCGTGCGCCTGTGGGGCGCCGAGACGATCAGCCAGTTCGGGACGCAGATCAGCCTGCTGGCCCTGCCGCTCGTGGCCGTCGTGCTGCTGGACGCCTCGCCGTTCGAGGTCGCGCTGCTGGGGACGATCGAGTTCCTGCCGTTCATCCTGTTCAGCCTGCCGGCCGGAGCGTGGGTCGACCGGCTGCGCCGCCGACCGATCCTCATCGCCGGCGATCTCGGGCGGGCTGCGGCGCTGGTCAGCGTCCCCATCGCGTTCATGCTCGACGTCCTGTCCATCGGGCAGCTGTACGCCGTCGGCTTCGTGGCCGGCACGCTGACCGTCCTGTTCGACGTCGCCTACCAGTCGTACCTGCCGTCGCTCGTGGGACGCGACCAGCTGGTCGACGGGAACGGCAAGCTGGAGATCTCACGGACCCTGGCGCAGACGGCGGGCCCCGCCCTGGGCGGCGGGATCATCGGCATCCTCACGGCTCCGATCGCCATCGCGCTCGGCGCCGTCAGCTTCGTCGCGTCGGCCCTGTTCATGGTCGCCATCCGGAAGCGCGAGCCGACGCCGAACCGGCACGTGGACGAGCACGGCCGACGGCGCGGCAGCCTGGTCGCCGAGGTCCGCGACGGCCTGCTGTCGTCGACCTGGTTGCCGAAGGCGACGAGCTGCGCGCGGGCCGCCGACCAGCCCATCCCAGGTCACCGGAGCCCACCATCCGTGGTGCACATCGGCACCGCGTGAACGATACGTCAACGTCGTGCGCGCGTGTCTCCCGTCACGGGACGGCCAGGTCGGCCAGGTCCCCGTCGTGGACGATGCGCGCGGCGGCGGCCAGGTCTCGGCCGGGCTCGCGGTCCCGATCAAGGTGCGGGATGCGCTCCCGGATGCGTCGGTGGGCCTCCACGACACCGACGCCGGGCGAAGGCGTCGGCGCGGGCGCGGACCCAGGCGTCCCGGGCGACCGGTCGGCGGCGAGGAGCGCGAGCCGCAGATCGAGGGCCTGGGCGGCCACCACCAGCTCGATGCCAAGGACCTGCTCGACGCCCTCCAGGACGCGCCGGGCGTGGCGAGCCCCGATCGACCCCATCGACACGTGGTCCTCCTGGTTGGCCGAGGTCGGGATCGAGTCGACCGACGCCGGGTGGGCGAGGACCTTGTGCTCCGAGACCAGGGCGGCCGCCGTGTACTGGTAGAGCATCATCCCGGACTCCAGGCCCGAGCCATGGCTGAGGAACGGTGGCAGCCCGCCGTTGAGCCGCCCGTCGACGAGCAGGGCGGTCCGGCGCTCGCTGATCGACCCGAGCTCGGCCAGGGCGAGGGTCGCGAAGTCGAGGGCGAGCGCGATCGGCTCGCCGTGGAAGTTGCCCCCGGAGATGACCCGGCCGCCGCCCGTCGCCAGCGCGTCGTCGTCGGCGACGCCACCGCCGGGGAAGACCAGCGGGTTGTCCGTGGCCGCGTTGCACTCGATGTCGAGGACGCGGCGGAGGTAGTCGAGCGCGTCCCGGATCGCCCCGTGGACCTGCGGCACGCAGCGCAGCGAGTACGGATCCTGGACCTTGTGCGCGGATCCGTGGTGGTGGGCCTGCAGGCCGCTGTCGCGCAGGAGGTGGCGCAGCTCGGCGGCCACGGCGACCTGTCCGGGATGCGGTCGGGCCAGCTGGTAGGCCGCCGCGAAGGCGACGTCCGTGCCGAGCAGGGCCTCGACCGACAGTGCCGCCGCGACGCTGGCCGTGCGCACCAGCCGGTCGGCGTCGGCCAGGACCAGGGCGCCGAGTGCCGTCATCATCTGCGTGCCGTTCAGGAGGGCCAGGCCCTCCTTGGCCTCCAGCACGAGCGGCTCCAGCCCCACCCGGGCCAGCGCCTCGGCGCCGTCGAGGATCTCGCCGTCCAGTTCGGCCCGGCCGCGGCCGATGAGCGGCAGAGCCAGATGGGCAAGGGGGGCCAGGTCACCCGACGCACCGACGCTCCCCTGCTCCGGCACGACCGGGTGGAGCCCGTGCTCGAGGAGCGCGAGCAGGCGATCGACCAGCAGCGGCCGGCAGCCGCTGTGCCCCAAGGCGAGGGTGTTGGCCCGCAGGAGCAGCATCGCCCGCACGACCTCGCGCGGGAAGGCCGGCCCGACCCCGACGGCGTGGCTGACCAGCAGGTTCTCCTGGAGCTCGCGGGCCCGCTCGGGCGGGATCGTCGTGCTGGCGAGGTCCCCGAAGCCGGTGGTCACGCCGTAGACCACCGCCCCGTCGCGGACCAGCGACTCGATGACGTCGCGAGCCTCCTGCATCCGCGCGCGGGCATGGACGTCGAGGGCCACCGGGACGCTGCCGCGCGCGACCGCCTCGATGTCGGCGATGGTCAGGTCGGCGCCGGTCAGGACGACCGGGCGCGCCTCGCCCGGACGGCGCGGGCCGTCGTCCGGCTCGAAGTGCGGGATCATCCGCGCTCCGTCGGCGGCATCGGGACGTGGACGCCCCGCTCCTCGGCGACCCGCACGGCGCGCTCGTACCCCGCGTCCACGTGGCGCAGGACCCCCATCGCCGGGTCCGTGGTCAGGACCCGCTCGAGCTTGCGCGCCGCGAGGTCCGTGCCGTCGGCGACGACCACCATCCCGGCGTGCTGGCTGTACCCGATCCCGACACCACCGCCATGGTGGATCGACACCCACGACGCTCCGGCAGCCGTGTTGACCAGGGCGTTGAGGAGCGGCCAGTCGGCCACGGCATCGGTCCCGTCCCGCATCGCCTCCGTCTCGCGGTTCGGCGAGGCGACGGAGCCCGCGTCGAGGTGGTCCCGCCCGATGACGATCGGGGCCGACACCTCACCGCGACGGACCAGGTCGTTGAACGCCTGACCGGCCAGGGCCCGTTCCCCGTAGCCCAGCCAGCAGATGCGCGCCGGCAGGCCCTGGAACGGGACGCGCGCCTGGGCCATCTCGATCCAGCGCCGCAGGCCGGCGTCCTCCGGGAAGAGCTCGAGCACCGCCTCGTCGGTCCGGGCGATGTCGGCCGGGTCCCCGGACAGGGCGGCCCAGCGGAACGGCCCTCGTCCCTCGCAGAACTGGGGCCGGATGAAGGCCGGGACGAAGCCCGGGTAGTCGAACGCGTCGGCGACCCCGGCCTGCTGGGCCATGGCCCGCAGGTTGTTGCCGTAGTCGAACACGATCGCGCCGGCGCGCTGGAAGTCGAGCATCGCCCGGCAGTGCCCGCCCATGGCCGCCATCGAGCGCGCGACGTAGGCGTCGGGCTGCGTCTCGCGCAGGACCAGGGCGTCGGCGAGCGTCATCTCCGCCGGCACGTAGCCGCCGAGCGGATCGTGCGCCGAGGTCTGGTCGGTCACGAGGTCGAAGCGCTCACCGGCAGCCGCCCAGGCCGGTTCGATCTCCGCCGCGTTGCCGACGAGCGCGATCGACACCGCCTCGCCGTCCGCCGCGGCCGCCCGGGCCCAGGCCAGGCCCTCCGCCGGATCGTTGGTCAGGCGGTCGACATAGCGCATCGTCAGGCGACGGCGAGCCCGGGCCTCGTCGACCTCGATGGCGATGCAGACACCGTGGTTCATGGTCACGGCCAGCGGCTGCGCGCCGCCCATGCCGCCCAGCCCGGCGGTCAGCGTGACCGTCCCGCGGAGGGACGCGCCGAAGTGCTGGCGCGCGGCTTCGGCGAACGTCTCGTACGTGCCCTGCAGGATGCCCTGCGTGCCGATGTAGATCCACGATCCGGCGGTCATCTGGCCGTACATCATCAGACCGGCCCGCTCGAGCTCGCGAAAGTGGTCCCACGTGGCCCACCGCCCGACGAGGTTCGAATTGGCGATGAGGACCCGCGGCGCCCACTCGTGGGTGCGCAGGACCCCGACCGGCTTGCCGCTCTGGATGAGCAGCGTCTCGTCGTCGCCCAGGGCGCGCAGCTCCCGGACGATGGCGTCGAACGCGTCCCAGCTGCGCGCCGCGCGGCCGGTACCGCCATACACGACGAGCTGATCCGGATCCTCCGCGACCTCGGGGTCGAGGTTGTTCATGAGCATGCGCAGGGCCGCCTCCTGCGCCCAGCCCCGGCAGGACAGCTCCGGGCCGCGGGGGGCCCGGACGGGGCGGGGGCCGGCCGGCGTCGGACTCGTCATCGGGCGAAGGCTACTCCGTCAGGCCGCCCAGGATGCGCTCGCCGAAGCGTCCCTCGCCGAGCGCCTGGAGCGAGACGAGCCGCTCCGGGCCGGACAGGTGGACGTGATACGTGCGGACACCGCCCGCGCACGTGCCGATGTACGCGGTCCGTCCGGCGATCGGCGCCTCCGCCCGGCCATCCACCCCGCCGGCCTGATCGCACACCGCGGCATCGAACGTGTCCCGCCAGTCGCGGAAGTACGCGTCGTCGAAGCGCCCGGGACGCAGCCGGGTCACGGTCACGACCGCGTAGTCCGCAGCGCCGGCGTACAGGGCGACCCCGACGGCCTCGATGTCGTCGGCGAGGCCGGCGTCACCCGCGAGCTCGCCCGCGATCTCCGCGCCGGTGTCGGGGTCGTCGATGCGGGCGACGTCGTCGATCGTGGCCGGCAGGAGGTCCAGCAGGCGCGGGTCCACGAGCACCGAGCCGGCGGACGGCGTCGTGGGAGGGGCGACGTCCGGCGACGGCGTGACCCCCTGGTCCGGGCTGGCGGACGGGCTGACGGTCGGGTTCGGGGCGTCGAGCCCGCAGCCGAGGACGAGCAGCGCGGTCGCCACGGCCGCGACGGCCGCGGCCGGCCCACCGATGTTCCGCGCGCCGGTCCGCCTCACAGCTCGCGTCGCATGACCGGGAAGCGCTCGTCGGGGGCGGCCACGCGGAACCCGGCCGCGATCCAGAAGTCGGGCGTGGCGGCACTCGTCGCCTCGGGCCGCGCCCCGATCGTCGGGTACGTCTCGACCGCCGCGAACCCGCGTTCGGCCAGGTCGTCGCAGACGGCCTCCACGAGCACTCGGGCAAGGCCCAGCCCACGCGCCGCCGCGGTGGTCGAGATGCAGGTGATGACCGCCGGCAGCGGCGCGTCGGGCAGGGCCGGATAGAGGTCGCGCGCCCGCTGCGCCCGTGGGTACGCCGTCAGCGGGCCGAACTGGCAGTACGCCGCCGCGACATCGTCGAGCAGGAGGATGCGCGCGTACGAGCCGGCGACGCCCAGCCCGCGACCGAGCAGGCGGAGCTTGCGCGGCGCATCCGCGGCCACGGCGGGACGGGCCTCACGCCGTGGCACGAAGGGATTGTCGGCCAGCGCATCGTCGTCCGCATCGACGAACGGGTTGGCCGCCGGCGTGCGCGTGGCGGCGAGATCGGCCAGGAAGGGATTGCTCGGAGCGGGCGCCGCGGGTGCGGCTGTCGGGGCCGGCGGGGTCGGGGCCAGCCGATCGAGACGAGCGGCCTTCGACCCGCGGTCGGCGTCCTCCCAGTAGTCGCACGAGCGATGGTCGAAGCCGGGATCGGCGCACGGTGGGATCCGCTCGAACGAGGCGACGTCGGTGACGTCGATGATCCGGAGCCTGGCGCGATCGACCATGTCGCCGACGAGTCTAGGGCCTTGTCCCTTGGTATCCTTCGCAGCGAGGTTGCGCGGGGCCCCCGCCCGATGCAGCGACGCGAGGTTCCCGAGCCGCATGACCGCCCCTTCGACGACCGGCGACGACCCCTACTCGATCCTGGGCGTCGATCGCGACGCCGACGACGCCACCATCACGACCGCCCACCGGGCGCTCGCTCGCCGCTTTCATCCCGACGTGGCCGGTGACGGCGCGACCGCGAAGATGGTCCGCATCAACGCCGCGTTCGACGCCATCCGGACGGCCGAGCGCCGCGCCCGGTACGACGAGCTCGACCCCGTTGGCGGTGGCGTGACCACCGCCTCGGCGCCGGGCACGTCCGCCGATGGCCACCCCCTCGACCCCGCGCGCTGGAGGCCCGCCGGCGACGGCACGGGCAAGGCCGGGCCGCCGCCGGGGCGGCCGTCCGGCAGCGTCCTTGACTTCGGGCGGCACAAGGGCTGGTCGCTCGGCGAGATCGTGCGGGTGGACCCCGGCTACCTGGTCTGGCTGGAGGAGAAGCGCGAGGGCCGCCCGTACCTCGAGGAGATCGACGTGCTCCTGCGGCGGACGGGCCACCGCAGCGCGGACGGCCGCGGCCCGGG
The DNA here is from genome assembly GCA_046566045.1 of Candidatus Limnocylindria bacterium. Lineage (GTDB taxonomy): Bacteria > Chloroflexota > Limnocylindria > Limnocylindrales > CSP1-4 > SPCO01. Next base: position 19,996 of record JBKHXL010000026.1, on the reverse strand, counting down.
CAGCCGCCAGACGTACGGCCGCGGGGTGTTCGACCGCCGCTGAGACCTGGTCGCGGGTGGCGCGCCACCTCGCGACCGGGACCTTCGGGCCACGGAGCCCCGCGCGGCGGGTCCGGTATGCTCCGGCCCGTGTTCGACTTCCTGAACGGCCCGGTCCGCGACCTGGTCACGCAGATCTACGAGGCCGTCGGCTACCTCGGCGTGGCGCTGTGGGTCGCCGTCGAGAGCGTCATCATCCCGATCCCGTCGGAGCTCATCCTGCCGTTCGCCGGCTTCCTCGTCGGCGAGGGACGGGCGGTCGAGCCGCTGACGGGCAGCCCCTGGCAGTACTGGCTGGTCGTGCTGGCGGGCACCATCGGCGCGACCGTCGGGGCGCTCATCGCCTACGCCATCGGTGCGCTCGGTGGTCGGCCGATCCTGGAACGCTGGGGCCGCATCCTCGGCATCACCGCCGCCGACCTCGATCGCGCCGACGAGTTCTTCGCGCGCCACGGCCAGGCGGCATCCTTCTTCGGCCGGATGCTCCCCGTGATCCGCTCGCTCGTGTCGTTCGCGGCGGGCATCGCGCACATGCCGCTCGGACCGTTCGTGGCGTTCACGTTCCTGGGTTCGCTGCCGTGGACCGCCCTGCTCGTGTTCGCCGGCGTGCAGCTCGGGGCGAACTGGGAGGCCGTCGGCGGTATCCTCAAGCAGTTCGAGTACGCCATCCTGGCCGCGCTCGTCGTCATCGCGCTGGCGTGGATCTGGTTCCGCATCATCAAGCCGCGTCGGCTGACGCCGACGCCGTGATGCCGTCGCATCGCCCGGCGCCGGGGATGCGAGAATGCGATCCATGAGTAGCGACGCGCACGCGGCGGATCGCCCGGACCCGAGTGCCCCCGCGGGCGACCACCACGCCACGACGGACCACGGCGACGATCACGGCCACGACGACCGCGCCCACGGTGACGGCGAGGCCCTCGGCCCGATCGATACCGCCGCCTGGCTCGCCGGCGGCCTCGGGGTCGCTCTCGGCCTGGCCGTGGCGGTCTGCTTCGTCCTCGCCACGTCGGCGTTCGTCCCCGCCTGAGGTTTCCCGGCCGGCCCCACGGGCCGGACCCGCGGGCCGACGTCCGCGCCCCGCCCGACTCCCCCGGGTCGCGTCGCCGCGCAACCCTCGGTCTGCCCGCCGGTCATCCGGATCGGCAGTCGTCTCGTATCACCGTCGACCGCCTACGCCGACCGACCGGTCGGTACCCCTCCGCGGTCCCGAGACGCATGACCCACAGGAGATCCTCGCGATGCAGTTCCGACCACTCCTCCTCACGACCGCGGCCGCGATCGTCTTCACCGCGTGCAGCGGTGGCGGCGCCACGACCGCACCGTCCGTCGCGCCTTCCGTCGCGCCTTCGAGTGCGCCGGCGGCCACCGCCACGCCCGACGCGCCGTCGATGGCCCCCGCGCCGATGACCGACGGCGCCGCCGCCGACCTGCGCACGGCCCTCAACCTCAAGCTCGGCGAGCACATCATCCTGGCCGCCAAGGTCACGGGCGCGGCCCTCGACGGGCGCAGCGACGAGTTCGCCGCCTACGGTGGCCTGCTCAACGCGAACGGCACCGACCTCGGCGCCATGATCGGCTCCGTCTACGGCGATGCGGCCAAGGACGAGTTCAACCGTATCTGGAGCGCCCACAACGGTTTCTTCGTCGACTACACCACCGGTGTCGCGACCAACGACATGGCGATGCAGGACAAGGCTGTCCAGGACCTGACCACCGTCTACGTCCCCGAGTTCTCCACCCTGATCGCCGGCGCCACCGGTCTGCCGCAGGACGCGGTCGAAGGGCTCGTGACCGACCACGTCGTCCAGACCAAGGCCATCGTCGATGCCCAGGCGGGCAAGGACTTCGAGGGCGCCTATGCCGCCCTGCGCACGGCCTTCGGCCACATGCAGATGATCGGCGACGCGCTGGCCACGGCCATCGTCGGCCAGAACGCCGCCACCTTCGACGGCGAGGTCGACTCGCCCGCCGTGAGTTTCCGCGTGGCGCTCAACCAGCTGCTCCAGGAGCACCTGTTCATCGCCTCCGCGACGACTGGTGCCGCCCTCGACGGCCGCAGCGAGGAGTTCGCCGCTGCCGGTGCGGTCCTGAACACCAACGGCACCGACCTCGGCGCCGCCATCGGCTCGCTCTACGGCGACGCCGCCAAGGACGAGTTCAACCGGATCTGGAGCGCCCACAACGGCTTCTTCGTCGACTACACCACGGGCGTCGCGACGAACGACCAAGCCGTCAAGGACAAGGCGGTCCAGGACCTGACCACCGTCTACCTCCCCGAGTTCTCGGCCTTCATCGCCGGCGCCACGGACCTGCCGCTGGATGCCGTCACGGCCCTGGTCGAGGACCACATCCTGACCACGGCGGCGATCGTCGACGCCCAGGCCGGTGGCGACTGGGAGGCGGCCGCCGCGGCCGACCGCAGCGCCGCCGAGCACATGCAGATGATCGGCGATCCGCTCGCGGCCGCCATCGTCGCCAAGTTCCCGGACGCCTTCGCCAACTGAGCGGACGAATCGAGCGGCGGGCGACCGCCGCTCGATTCCCCGCCACCCCAAGGACGCGACCCCATGAAGACCATCCTCGCCACCAGCCTGCTCGCCCTGACCCTCGCGGCCTGCGGCGGCGCCGGCAGCTCGGCCGCCCCGAGCGCCATGCCCACGGGGGCCTCCGCGACCATCACCCCCAGCACGGCTCCGAGCGCCGCCCCCAGCCAGGCGCTCATCGGCACTCCGCTGATCGTCAAGGACTTCACGCTCGAGCCGCTCACCGTCGTGAGCGAGGGCTCGGTCGTCCTGGCCGTGACCAACGCGGGTCCCACCCTCCACAACGTGGCCATCCGCGACGGCGCCGGCGCGGTGCTCGGCACGACGGCCGACCTGCGCGAGGGCGAGTCGGAGACCCTCGCCGTCGACCTGGCAGCCGGGGAGTACATCCTCTTCTGCTCCCTTGCCGGCCACGAGAGCCTCGGTATCAAGGGGACGCTGACCGTCGAGTGATCGGCGGATCGTCCGCTCGCGATCGGCGGCCTCCTCCTCGCCGATCGCCCTCCTCCCCCGAAGGCCCGGCCATCGCGCCGGGCCTTCGGCTGCGCCCGCGAAACAACCGGACGCACCCCGACGTCTGGCAGCCATGGCCCAGCGGACGGTCCGCGTGCTCCTGGCCCTCGCGCTCGTCACGGTGGCGCACCTGTGGGTGCCGCAGCCGACCGTGGCCTGCTCGTGCATGATGCCCGAGGCCGAGCCCATCCGGGCCGCTTCGGTCGACCCGCAGGTGGCGATCTTCACCGGCATCGTCGGTGCGCCCGAGGCCCTCGCCACGCCGGTGCGGGTCACGCGCTGGTTCCAGGGTGCAGCGCCCGCCGAGATCGTCGGCCTCGACGATGCCGCCTTCGAGGTCGATGGAGCGGCGTGCGGCACGTCCCGCCCGCCGGCCGGTTCCGAGTGGCTGTTCGTGGCGGCGATGAACGAGCGGGGCCTGTACGGGGTCGGCCTGTGCACGACCCACGGCGATCTCGGGACGGTCGAGGGGCAGCGCCTGCTCGAGGAGGCGATCGACGTCTTCGGCGATCCGGCGCCTCTCCCGAGCGCGGCGCCCACGCCGACCGGTCCGCTCTCGGGCCCGATCGTGTCGACGCTCGTGCCGGTCGCGCTGGTCGTGCTGTTCGGGATCGGCCTCGTCGCCGGCGTGCTGCTCGTGCTGGCGCGACGCGAGGAGCGCTCGGGCTAGAACAGCCCGACGACGTTCCCCTCGGCATCGATGTCGATGTTCTCGCCGCCGGGCCTGGACGGAAGCCCCGGCATCGTCCGCATGTCGCCGCAGATCGGCGTGATGAACCCGGCGCCGGCGGACAGCCGGATCTCGCGGATCGGGACGGTGAACCCGGTCGGTCGACCCTTCAGGCTGGCGTCGTGGCTGAGCGAGTACTGGGTCTTGGCCATGCACACCGGGAGGCGCCCGTAGCCCAGGTCCTCGTACTGCTTGAGTTGCTTGCGGGCGGTCGGCGTCAACTCGATCCCGGCGCCGCCGTAGACCCTGGTCACGATGGTGTCGATCTTCTCGCCCAGCGGCATCTCGTCGGGGTACAGCAGCCGGAAGTCGCGAGATGGGTCCTCGCACGCGGCCCACACGGCCTCGGCCAGCGCCGCCGCCCCCTTGCCGCCATCGGTGAAGTGGGTGGCCACGACGGCATCGCGTGCGCCGGCCGCCAGGGCGACCTCGCGGATGGCCTGGACCTCGGCCGGCGTGTCGGTCGGGAACGAGTTGATGGCCACGACCGCCGGGATCCCGAACATCCGAACGTTCTCGATGTGCTTGGCGAGGTTGGCGGCGCCGGCCCGCACGGCATCGACGTTCTCCTCGAGGAGGGCGGGGTCGAGCGGCTTGCCGGCGACGATCCGCCCCACGCCGCCGTGCATCTTGAGCGCCCGGACGGTCGCCACGACCACGCCGGCATCGGGCGTCAGACCGGACGCCCGGCACTTGATGTCGAAGAACTTCTCGGCGCCCATGTCGGCGCCGAACCCGGCCTCGGTCAGCACGATGTCGTTGGTGGCCAGGGCCACGCGGTCGGCGATGATCGAGTTGTTGCCGTGCGCGATGTTGGCGAACGGCCCCGCATGGACGAAGGCCGGCCCACCCTCGAGCGTCTGGAGCAGGTTGGGCTTGATGGCGTCGCGCAGCAGGACGGTCATCGCCCCGGCCACGCCGAGGTCGTCCGCGGTCACGGCGCTGCCGTCCCCGCGCGTCGCGAGCACGATCCGGCCGAGGCGCGCGCGCAGGTCGAACAGGTCGGTCGCGAGGGCCAGGACGGCCATCACCTCCGAGCCGACCGTGATCACGAACTCGGTCTCGCGCGGGACCCCATCCTCCCGGCCGCCGAGCCCGATCACCACGTGGCGCAGGGCGCGGTCGCTGATGTCGACGACGCGCGGCCAGAGGATGCCGTGAGGGTCGATCCCGTGCGGGTTCTTGTGGTGGAGGCTGTTGTCGATGAACGCCCCGGCCAGGTTGTGCGCCGCACCGATGGCGTGCACGTCGCCGGTCAGGTGCAGGTTGAAGTCCTCCATCGGGATGACCTGGCTGTAGCCGCCGCCCGCGGCGCCGCCCTTGATCCCGAAGACCGGCCCGAGCGACGGCTGGCGGATGCACACGGCCGCCTTGCGCCCGATGTGGTTCAGGCCCTGGCCGAGCCCGACGGTCGTGGTCGACTTGCCCTCGCCCAGCGGTGTCGGCGTGATCGCGGTGACCACGACGTACTTGCCGCGGGGTCGCTCGCGCTCGAGCCGCTCGATGCCCGCCAGCGTCACCTTGGCCTTGGTCGGGCCGTACAGCTCGAGCTCGTCGTCCGCGATGCCCAGACCCCCCGCGATCTCGCCGATCGGTCGCGGGGTGACGGCGCGGGCGATGTCGAGGTCGGAAGGGAAGCTCATCGGACTCCTCGGGATGGTGTGGCCGGCGGGCGTCAGCCGACCGTGGTGGATACCCGCCCAGGCTGTGCCTGTCGCTGTGCGGCGCGGACGAGATGGGTGAGCAGGAGGGCGTTGGTGAGCGGCCCGACCCCTCCCGGGACCGGGGTGATCGCCGCGGCGACCGTCGCGGCCGAGTCGTAGTCCACGTCACCGACGATCCGGCCGTCGACCATGTTGATCCCGACGTCGACCACGACCGCCCCACGCTTGAGCATCGCCCCATCGACGAGGCCCGGATGACCGGCCGCGACGATCACGATGTCCGCCCGCGCGACATGCCCCGCAAGGTCCTCGGTCCGCGAATGGCAGACCGTCACGGTCGCATCCTCGCGCACCAGCAGAAAGGCCGCGGGCATGCCGACGACCGCGGAGCGCCCGATGACGACCGCGTGCCGTCCCGCGATCTCGATGGCCGAGCGGCGCAGGATCTCGACGGCGGCGTGGGCCGTCGCCGGCAGGAAGCCGTCGTAGCCGAGGCGGAGCAGACCGGCGTTGAGCGGATGGATGCCGTCGATGTCCTTGTCTGGGTCGATGGCGTCGATGACCGAGCGCAGTCGGATCGTCCGCGGCAGGGGCATCTGGACGATGACGCCATCGACCGATGGGTCGTCGTTGAGGGCCCGGATGCGGTCCGCCACTGCGGCTTCGGTCGCCTCCCCTTCGAGTTCCGCGAAGCGTGCGTCGATGCCGACCCGGGCGCAGCCGCGCAGGATCTGCTCGAGATAGACCGTCGACGGCGCGTCCCGACCGATGATGACGACCGCCAGGCCAGGTGGCCGGCCCTGGGTCGCGCTGAAGGCGGCGACGTCCTCGGCGACGGCCGTCCGGATCTCGGCCGCGATGGGGCCGCCCTCCAGGCGTCGTGCCATCTCGCCGCCGGCCACGGTCAGGCCGGTGCCGGCGCCGGGATCGGGTCGCGGGCCTCGCCCTCGGCCACGACGGCGCGCGTCCGCCCGGCGATCGCCTCGATCTCGTGCACCAGGGTGTCCACCCGGAGCGTCAGCTCGCCGGCCAGGGATGGATCGCCGATCGACGGCAGGTTGACGAGCACGTTCGCGGCCGCGCCGCGGGCGGCCGCCTCGCCCAGGAGCGACGCCACGTTCAGGTCGCTCGAGGCGTTGACGTTGCTGCGCCCGGCCAGCGCCTCGGCGGCGGCGACCAGGTCCCGGCAGGCCTCGACACAGCGCATGGGGACCTCCGACGCCACGCGGGCGGCCGCCCGCAGCGCGGCGGTCCTGGTCGCGATCTCGTCGTCGGTGGCACGGGGCAGTCGCATCGCGGCGGCGAATCGGGCGTAGGCGGCCGCGTCCTCATCGGCGAGCGCGAGGAACGCGGACGCCAGGGCGGACCCGCGGCCCTCGGCCCAGGCGTGGAGCGCCTCGTGTTCGGCGTAGCGCGGCCGGCCGGCCGACAGTCGCGCGACCATGGCCACCAGTGCGGCCCCGAGCGCGGCGGCGATGGCCGACGCACTGCCGCCACCTGGCACAGACTCCGCGGAGGCGAGACGCTCGATGAAGGCGTCGACGGTCAGGCCACCGAAGCGCTGGTCGTTCGTGGTCACGATGGGATTGTAGGCCCGCAGACCGACGCGGACCGATCCACTCCCACGATGTGGCACTCGAGGTCGGAGGCCGGCGAACGGGGCGAGCACGGTACCGGCGCGCTCGCCCCGTCGTCCGACGTGGCGCGGCGCCCGGGCGAGGGAGGGTGGCCCGGTGCCGCGCGGGAAGAGGCAGGGTTCGGTCAGGCGGCGCGATGGTCCTCGTCGAGGCCGGTGACGGTCCAGCGCCGCGAGCGATGCTGGAAGGTCAGCGACAGGCGGGCGCGGGGCGTCTCCACCTCGAACAGGGTGCGCGGACCGGTGATGACCGGATAGGCGGCCGCTTCCTCGCGGACGCTGGCCAGGTGGATGATCGGCAGTCGCTCGTCGCCCCAGGTGATCTCGCGCGGACGACCGCTGAACCAGTCGGTCCGGACCTGGACCTGGACCGGTGCGACACGGATGAATGCCATGCTGGATGGCTCCTTCTTGCAGGTCGGGGGCCGTTCGTCCGTCTGCCGGGGCACTCGGCGGACAGAACATCTGTTCTGGTGACGACGGGAGACTAGACCGAACAGGCGTTCGATGTCAAGCGTCGTCGGGCGGACTGTCGTCGGCCTCCGTGACAGCTAGCGTGTCGCGCTCGTCGACGTCGTCCGGCGCATCGGGATCCGCGTCCGCGGCACGGTCGCGCGGGCCCGTCGCGCCCTCGGCCGGGACCTCCGTCGGCATGCCGCGAGCGCGCCGGTCGAGCGGGTTGCGAGGGTCGCGCTCGAACGGCGCCGGCAGCCCCGTCCCGACCAGCCGGCCGCGGGTGATGGCGTCCGATCCGTAGCGCCGCCGCAGCCGATCAGCCGCCTCGATGGCTCGCCGCCGCCTCGGGTCGTCGGTCTCGAACAGGCCGAGCTGGTCGCGCTCCCCGAGGTTCGAGGCCGTGACCCCGAGGAGCCGGATCCGGACGCCCCGGACCTCCGGTCGGGCCAGGTCCAGCGCCGCGGCGAAGATCGGCTCGGTGAGGTCGGTCGGCGCCGGCAGCGTGCGCTGGCGGGTGATCGTGCGGAACGAGCTGTCGCGGATCTTGACCGCGATGGTCGAGGCCCGGACGCCGGCCGAGCGCAGCCGGCCGGCCACCCCGTCGGCCATCGCCAGGAGCGTGCGCTCGATGACCTCCGGGTCGGTGGTGTCCCTGTCGAACGTGTGCTCGTGGCCGACCGACTTGGCCGGCTCGCCCTCGTGGACCGGTTCGGCGTCCACGCCGCGGGCCCGCTCGGCCAGCGACGCGCCGTGCTTGCCGAAGCGGCGGACGAGCACGTCGGTCGGCAGCGCCGCGAGATCGCCGATCGTGCGCACCCCGTACTCGGCCAGGACCGCGGCCGACTTCTCGCCGACACCCCACAGCCGGCCGATCGCGAGCGGGGCCAGGAAGGCGGCCTCCTCCCCGGCCTCGACCACCACCAGTCCGTCGGGCTTGCGCAGGTCGGAGGCGATCTTGGCCACGAGCTTGGTGGTCGCCACGCCGACGGAGGCCGTCAGCCCGACCTCGTCGCGGACCGCGGCCTTGATCCGGGCGGCGATCGTCGGACCGTCGCCGAACAGCGCGATCGAGCCCGTGACGTCGAGGAAGGCCTCGTCGATCGAGATGGGCTCGACCTGCGGCGTGAACCGGCGGAGGACGGCCATGACGTCGCGCGAGGCGCGCTGGTAGCGGCGGCCGTCCACCGGCAGGAACACCCCGGCCGGACAGCGCCGCAGCGCCTCGGCCAGCGACATCGCCGACCGGACGCCGTACCGGCGCGCCTCGTAGCTCGCCGCCGACACGACGCCGCGCCCGCGCGGGTCGCCGCCGACGATCACCGGCTTGCCGCGCAGCTCAGGTCGGTCGCGCTGCTCGACGGCCGCGAAGAAGGCGTCGAGGTCCACGTGCAGGATCGTCCGGGCCGTCACGCTCGGTATCATCGCGCGGCTGTGCACTCCCCCACCGACGACCGCACCCGGATCGAGCCGCTGGCGGGGAACGGCGCCGTGGTCGCGATCCTTGCCGTCACGGCAGGGGTCGTCCTGACCTGGATCGTCCCGCCGCTGGCCATCATCCTCGTCTGGCCGTGGCTGTTCGCCGTCCCGGGCTGGATCCTCGTCCGGCGGATCGCGCCGGACCTGCCTCGGGCCGGGGTCGCCGGCGTGGGCATCGTGACCAGCGTCTACCTGGCGGCGCACCTCGTGGCCGTCCTCGGCCGGATCGACGGGGTGGGACGCCCGGCCGTGCTGCTGGCCGCCGGCCTGCTCGTGCTGCTGACCGCGCTGGTCGCCCGCGCCCGCCATCCGTGGCTGGCCGACTGGGCGGCGCCCGCGGTCCGCGACCTGCCGCGCGCCGTGGCCGGCGCCGTCCGGGCCGATCTGGCCGCCTGGCTCATCGCGGCCGCGGTGACGCTGGCCGTCGGCGTGGTCCTCGGCCTCAACGCCTGGCGCGAGACGCCGGATGGCTTCGTGTCCGGGGGCTGGAACTGGAGCGACTTCCTGGTCCACGTCGCCATCGGCAACAGCATCGTCCACGGCAACTTCCCACCGCAGGTCCCGTACCTCGCGGGCGAGCCACTCGGCTACCACTGGTTCGCCGACTTCCACGGGGCGACCCTCGCCACGGTCGCCGACGTGTCGATCATCCCGGTCTTCCTCGCCTCGAGCGCGATCATGGCCGGCTGCCTCGCCCTGGTCGTGTGGTCGCTCGCGCTGGTCCTGACGCGCGCCCGTCGCGTCGCGACCATCGCGACCATCCTGGTCTGCGCCGGCGGCGGCATGGGCTGGCTGCGACTCATCGGCGACGTCATCGCCGGCGGCGCGTCCGTGCCGGAGCTCGTGGTCAGCACCCCGTACGACAACTCGTGGGCCGACGGCTGGCCGTTCTTCCGCATCGCCTCGATCTTCGGGACCGGGTTCCTGCCCCATCGGGCCACGACCTTCGGGCTGCCCGGGTTGGTGGCCGTCATCCTGCTCGTGGTCCACGGCCTGGGGCGCCGACCCGCCGCCATCGGGCTCGCCGGGCTGCTCGCCGCCCTCCTGGCGCCGTTCCACTTCTACGCGTTCCCGGCGACGTACCTGATCGTCGGCCTGTACGTGCTGTGGGCCCTCGCCAGCGGCACCTGGCGCCCGACGGTCGGCCGGTCGGCGCGCGAGGCGGCGCTGTTCATGGCCCCGGTCGTGCTCGCGCTCGGCTACGTGCTCCCGGCGGCCGCCCGCCAGCGAGACGCGGGCGCGTTCCGCCTGGTGCTCGGCTGGGTCGAGTCGCGCATCGCCGAGGGGCCGGCCGCGGCCGTCTTCTTCTACGTCACGAACCTGGGCATCCCCGTGCTCCTGGCGATCGCGGCCGTGCTGGTCCTGCGCGGGTCGCGGGCGGCCCCGGCGCGCGGGTTCCTGGCCGCCTGGCTGCTGGCGCTGTTCCTCGTCCCGAACCTCGTCGTGGTCAGCGCCGTCGAGTTCGACATGAACAAGTACTTCCAGATCATGTGGATCGCGGCGGCCATCCTGTCGGCCTGGCTGATCGCCCATTGGCCGCGCCCGCTCATCGTCGCGACCCTGGCGCTGGCGGCCATCTCGCCCGTCCTCATCGCCGTCCACCATGCCACCCACCCCGCGGTGACGATGAGCCTGGCCCAGGCCGCCGCCGGGCGCTGGATCGAGGCGAACACGCCCGAGCGCGCGGTCTTCGCCACGGACGACTTCATCAACTCACCGGTCGACCTCGCCGGGCGGCTGCGCATCACGACGTTCGGGCCGTACGTGGCCAACCTCGGCTACGACCCGGCCCCGCGAGCCCTCGACATCGACGCGATCTACTGCGACGGGCCGGACATCGCGGCCGAGCGCATGGCCGTCTACGGCGCGACGTACGTCCTGTCGTCGGGCGGGATCCTCGACTGCCCCGACGGGCAGCCGACCGACTTCACGGCCAGCGAGCGCTTCGAGACCGTCTACTCGGTCGACGGGGTCAGCGTCTGGCGCCTGCGCGATCCTTGACGGGCGGTCGCGCGGACGGGCGGTCGCGTGCGGCGCCGGATCAGCCCTTGGGCTCGACCACCACGGTGACTTCGGGGGTCATCCCGCTGTAGACCTTGACGGCGACCTTGTAGGTGCCGAGCGTCTTGAGCGGGTCCTCGAGCACGATCTTGTGCCGGTCGACCTCGATGCCGCGACGAGCCAGGGCGTCCGCGATGTCCTTGCTCGTGATCGAGCCGTACAGCTTGCCGCCCTCGCCGACCTTCACGCCCATGGTCAGGGTCGTGCTGGCGATACGGGTCGCCGCGATCTCGGCGTCCTCGCGCTCCTTGCGACGCTTGTCCTCGCGCGACGCGATGTCGTGCTGCCAGGCGCGGTAGGCGCCCCCGGCGGCGGGGACGGCCAGCCGCTGCGGGATGAGGTAGTTCGTGGCGAACCCGTCGGCGACGGTCTTGAGCTCCCCGCTCTTGCCGAGCTTGGGCACGTCCGTGGTCAGGATGACCTTCAAGTGGTGGGATCCTCCTTGTTGATCCAGGTCCGCAGGCGGGGACCGAGATCGAGTCTGATGATGGCCTCGCCCGCGGTGCTGACCAGCGCGGGGACCCGGCGGATGGTCCGCCGGACGGGCCCCGGCGTCAAGCGCCGGATCTGGGCGACGTCGCGCTCGAACGAGGCGCGATCGATGTCGAGGTCGCGCAGCTTCTCCTCGAGCAGGTCCGCGGGCGCGCCGTCGAGGAACAGGTCCACCGCCAGCACGACCACGACGAGGTCGTCGAGCCCGCCGATCACCGGCACGTCGTCGGCGATCAGGTCGCGACCGAGGACCAGGTAGCCGGCCGCCGCTCCGAGCAGGACCTTGTGGCGCGACGGCATGCGCTCGTCCATGACCAGCGCGGTGACGAGCCGGGCGTAGTCCGGGATGCGGCTGGCGATGGGCAGGAACGCGAGCAGCGACAGGAAGCGGCCGAGGCCGGCCCGTGCCCGACCCCGTCCCTTCGATGCGCCCTCCGTCCTCGCAGCCATCCGCCGTACCCGTCCACTCCGTCCGTCGCGCCTCGACGGGGAGAGGCAGTCTACCAGTCCCGTCGTGCGTGGCCCCCGGGTGGCCCCCGTGTGGGTCCGTCGTCGCGCCGTCGTCGCCTTGACATCGAACGTTCGTTCGGTATCATGCACGGCAAGGAGGCGCGAGTGACGAAGCACGACGCCGAGCGCAAGGTCAAGATCCTCGACTTCATCGCCGCGACGCTGCGTGCGCGCGGCTATCCGCCGTCGGTCCGCGAGATCGCCCGCGCGGTCGGGCTCGCGTCCACGTCGGCCGCCCACCATCACCTGCTCATCCTGGAGCGCGATGGCTACCTCGAGCGCGGGACGGACCCGAAGGGCAATCCGCTCAGCCGGGCCCTTCGGCTGACGCCGACGGCCGCCATCGCGCTGGGCTTGACCACGGAGCTCGTCCCGCAGTCGACGACCGCGGATGCGCGCGTGGTCCCGATCATCGGCGAGATCGCCGCAGGCGGGCCGATCGAGGCGTACCAGGATGCGTCGGAGACGATGTCGATCCCGGACATGCTGGCCCCGGGCGGCGACGCGTACGTCCTGCGCGTGCGCGGCGACTCGATGATCGAGGCGCACATCGCGGACGGCGACTTCGTGCTCATCCGGCCCCAGGCCACGGCGCGCAACGGCGACATCGTGGTCGCGCGGGTGGAGGACAACACCGTGACGTTGAAGCGCTTCTTCAAGGAGAAGGACCGGATCCGCCTCCAGCCCGCCAACGAGGCGTACGCGCCGCAGTTCTACGACGACGTCCAGGTCCAGGGCAAGCTCATCGGGGTCATCCGGAAGCTCGACTAGGGGCGGCCGCTCCGACGAAGCTCCTGGGCTGGGGATATCCACAGGGTTCGTCCACAGTGCGCCCACAGGGCTGGGCAAGTCGTGGACGCGGCCGGCGGCGCGCCGGCACATTGGTTGAAGCGCTGGACGCGCCAGACCGGACGATGAGGCCCCCACCGAACCGTCGGAGTCCTGCCACGCCGTGATCGATCGACTACCGCCCCAGAGCCTCGAGGCCGAGCAATCGGTCCTGGGGGCCATCCTCATCGACCGCGATGCCGTGGTCGAGGTCGCCGAGTTCCTGCGGCCGCAGGACTTCTATCGCCAGGCCAACGGCCGCATCTATGCGGCCATCCTCGACCTGTTCGAGCGGCGCGAACCGATCGATATCGTGACCGTGGCCGAGTCGCTCGAGCGGCGCGACGAGCTCGAGGCCGTCGGTGGCCGCGCCTACCTGAGCAGCCTGAGCAACGAGACGCCGACGGCGGTCCACGCGGCCCAGTACGCCCGGATCGTCTAGCGCAAGGCGGTCCTGCGCAATCTCATCGGCGCCGCCGGGCGGATCGCCGGCATCGGCTACGAGGATCCAGCGGAGATCCAGGAGGCCATCGACCGCGCCGAGGCGGAACTGTTCGCGGTCAGCCAGAAGCGCATCGACACGGGCTTCTCGCCGCTCAAGACGCTGCTCCACGACGCCTACGACCGGCTCGATTACCTGCACGCCCATCGCGGCGAGATCAGCGGCGTGCGCACCGGCTTCACCGACCTCGACGCCTTGACGACCGGTCTCCAGCCGAGCGATCTCATCATCGTGGCGGCCCGCCCGTCCGTGGGCAAGACGAGCTTCGCCCTGAACATCGCCGAGCACGCCGCGGTCCGCGAGCGCAAGTCCGTCGGCGTGTTCAGCCTCGAGATGAGCAAGGAGCAGCTGGTCCTGCGTATGCTCTCGAGCGTCGCCAACATCGACTCGCAGCGACTGCGCACGGGCTTCCTCGAGGAGATGGACTTCGCCCGCATCGCCCCGGCGATGAACTCGCTGTCCGAGGCGCCCATGTACATCGACGACACGCCGAACATCTCGGCCATGGAGCTGCGGACGAAGGCCCGGCGCCTCCAGGCCGAGGCCGGCCTCGACCTCGTCGTCGTCGACTACCTGCAGCTGATGCAGGCCACCACGACGAACCGCGACGCCAATCGCGTGCAGGAGGTCAGTGAGATCTCGCGCGGCCTCAAGGCACTGGCCCGCGAGCTGTCGGTCCCGGTCATCGCCCTGTCGCAGCTGTCGCGTCAGCCGGAGATGCGCGAGTCCAAGGAACCCCGGCTGTCCGACCTGCGCGAGTCAGGCGCGATCGAGCAGGACGCCGACCTCGTGTGCTTCCTGTGGCGGGAGAAGGAACGCGGCGCCGACGACCAGGACACCGACGGCGAGGTGATCCGCCTCAAGCTCGCCAAGCACCGCAACGGGCCGACCGGCGAGGTCCAGCTGTGGTTCAAGAAGCGCCAGACGCGCTTCGTGTCGTACGCCGGCGATCGCTTCGCCGAGGTCAGCTGAGGCGTCCGCCGGCGCCGGCTACTTCGATTCGTCCGGGAGGAGCGGACGAAGCGAGAAGGTGTAGGTGGCGCCGCCACCCGGGGCGCGGACGACCATGTTCTGGAAGCCACCCTCGTAGTCGTCGATGCCGATCACCTCGATCTCCTCGGCCGTCATCACCCGCGTCGGCAGCTGCATCCCGTTCGGGTCGGGATCGACGACGAAGTCCTCGACCGCGATGTCGTCCCACGGCCAATCGCGCGTGTCGGGCGCGACGATCCCGGGTGCCTCGAGCAGGACGCCCCGGTAGGCGGTCGGGACGTACGGGGTCGCCGAGACGGTGCCGCCCTCATCGATCGTGACGAGCGTCTCGGCGAGCTTCAGGAACGCGGCGCGCGGCGCCGCATCGGCCATCCCCTCGAGCTCCAGCCCGAGGGCGTAGATCGACACGGTCTTGGTCTGGCCCTCGGCCGAGATGGTGAACGTCGTGGTCGAGGCGTCGGCGACCGTGTCGTTGGTGTACTGGGCGCGCGCGCCGGCGAGGCCACCCTCATCGAGCGCGTACTTGAGCAGATCCTGGATCTGCTCCTCGGTCAGCTTGGCGACCTTCAGCGGTCCGGCCTTGAACACGGAGCCTTCGGCCGGAGGCGCCTCGTCGCTGGGATCGCGGAAGATGACCGTGCCGTCGCCATAGAGGGTGAAGTGCGGGACCATCGTGGCCGCGAACTCGGCCATCATGAAGCCGCCGCCATCCTCGTAGCGGAGCAGCACGTCAGTCGCGCCGGTCTCGTGCTCGAGATCGTCCGAGTCGGAGGCAGCCGGTGTGGGTGACGCGCCGGGCGCCGTCGGCGATGGATCGGCTCCCGCACCCGAACAGGCGGCGAGGAGCAGGGACAGGCCGACGGCGGCCAGGATGGGCGGGGTGGGGCGGCGCTTCTCTGACATGGCGGCAGGACGACGCGTGGCGCGCTCGGGTTCCGCATGGAGCAGCCGGACGACGCGACTCGCACGCCGGCGGCGGCGCGACCGCGGATCACGAGGCCCGAACCCCCTTGACGGCGCGCGTATCGTCTCGACAAAGAGTCCCGGGCCCGAGCGCCCGGCCGACCCGAGCGCGCACTCACGCTCCGCCGCGTGCCGCGACCGTCGGCCCGCGCGTGACGGCGCGACGCGACCGTCGGGACGTCCGAGCCGAGGAGGGCTGGAGAGGGTGTACCAGGACCGCACGCTGGTCTGCCGCGACTGCGCCGAGGAGTTCGTCTTCTCCGCCGGCGAGCAGACCTTCTACGCCAGCAAGAACCTGGTCAACGACCCGCAGCGGTGCCCGTCATGCCGGGCGGCGGCCAAGCGGGCGCGCACGACCGACGGCCCGCGCGAGTTCCACGCCGCGATCTGCGGGGCGTGCGGCGGCCAGGCCGTCGTCCCGTTCGCGCCGCGGAACGACCGCCCGGTGTACTGCTCGTCGTGCTTCGACAAGGTCCGTGCCGGCACCCTCGAGGCGCCCTCGCCGCAGGTGCTCGCCTAGCCCCTCCGCGCCTGGATCGGACGGCCGTCGCCCCATGGCATGATGGCTCGACCGATTCCCGGCACCCCAGGAGGTCGTCACCGTGGGCGTCATCATCATCCGCGAGATGGTCGGCACGAGTCCCAGTTCGTGGAGCGACGCCGCCCGCCAGGCCGTCGCCACCGCGTCCCGGACCGTCCGCAACATCCAGTCCGTCGAGGTCGTGAAGTCGACGGCGCAGGTCCGCGACGGAGAGGTCGTCGAGTACCGCGTCGAGGTCAAGATCGGCTTCGAATACGAGGGTTGAGGTTCGTCCTCTCGGCATCGGTGCGGCCGATCGGTCGCAGCTAATCGCAGGCTAAGCGCACCTCGCGACCATCGCGGGCATGAGCCCCATCGAGCCTCGTTCCCGGCCTGTCCGGTCGCTGGCGCCCGTCGGTCCCGTCACGGTCGGTCCGATTGACACGCCGCCTGACGGGTCCGTATCGTTCCCGCCGCCCGAGACGTTCCCCGCGGTCCAGGATGGCCAGGGGCGAGCGCCCGTCGCCGTCGGTCCGGGCCGAGCGGTGGCGGCGCTGCCAGCGAGTGGACCTCTGCGCGACGTGGTCAACGGCTTTCCCATCCAGATCGCGAAGGTGCAGCGTCCCGCCCTCAGCGACGAGACGCTGGAGCGGCCGCGCCTCCTCGACTGGCTGCGGGCGAAGACCACCGGTCGGGTCGTCCTCCTGCTGGCGGACGCCGGGTTCGGCAAGACGACCCTGCTTGCCGACTTCTCGCGACGCAGTCGGATGCGCACGCTGTGGTATCGGCTCGACCACGAGGACCGCGACTGGACCGCCCTCCTGCACCACCTGGTCGCCGCCGGCCGCGAGCACGAGCCGGGCTTCGCGCCGGCGACGGCGGCGCTGCTGGCCGAGGTCGGGGTCGGCGGCCCGTCACGAGAGCAGGTACTCGAGACGTTCCTGCGCGAGCTGCCGACGATCGTCGACGAACGCGGCGCGCTCATCGTGCTCGACGACTTCCACCTCGTCGACGATGCGGTCGACGCCCGCCACATCGCGCACGCGCTCGTGGCGGAGGCGCCCGAGCGGACGTGCGTGGTCTTCGCCAGCCGTCGCGTGCCGACGGTCACACTGGCGAAGCTGCGGTCGGTCGGCGAGGTGGCGGAACTCGCCACTGATGACCTTCGATTCGACCTGGAGGAAACGGAGCGACTGTTCAACTCCACCTACGGTCGGTCCCTGGAAGCCGACCTGATCGAAGACCTGTCGCGGCGGACCGAGGGCTGGGTCGCGTCCCTCCAGATGGTGCACAACGCGCTGCGCGACCGATCGGGACCGGCGATCCGCGCGTTCGTCCGCGACATGACCGGGGCGGATCGAGAGCTGTACGACTACCTGGCCGAGGAGGTGGTCGGGGACCTGCCGCCGTCGCTGCAGCGGTTCCTGATGGAGACGTCGATCCTCCAGGTCGTCACGCCGGAGCTCGCGCGGATCGCGATGGGTCTTCCTGAGGCCGAGATCGCCGACCTGACGCTCGCCGCCGAGCGCACGACCCTGCTGACCCGCCGGACCGACAGTCCGCGGACGCACCGCCGATACCACCCGCTGGTGCGGGAGTTCCTCGAATCGAGGCTTCGGACGGGCGACGGGGTGCGCGCGGTGCAGGAACTGCATCGACGCGTCGCGGACGCGACGTACGCAGCCGACTGGCGCCTCGGCGTCCACCACTACCGCGAGGCGGGCGACGCCCACCGGATGATCGAGGTCCTGGGCGACGCCATCCCGACGATCATGGGCAACGGCCAGTACTCCCTGGCGGCCTCGTTCATCGACGGGATCGACCCGGCCGATCGGCCGGCCAGCCTCGCGCTCGTCACCAGCCGGGTCGACATGCAGCAGGGTGACTACCAGGCCGCCATCGAAGCCTCCGAGGCGCTCCTGGAGATCGGGCTCGACGAGCCGGCCCAGCGCGATCATGCCCTCCTCAACCTCATCACGATGCACCTCAACCTGGGCGACGGCGCCAAGGCCACGGCCTACGCGGAATCGCTGATGGCATCCACATCGGATCCGTATATGCGCGCAATTAGCAAGGCGGCCGCGGACCTTGTCGGCACCGCTGATTCCGGGAATCTTGATGCGTTTACCGACCGCCTCAGGGCCCTCCTAAAGCTCCAACTTGACGATCGGCTCCTGCACTTGGGCGTGACGCTGCTGAACCTAGGAACCATCGCCCTGCTGCAGGACCAGTCGGAGCCGGCACTCGACTATGCAGCGAGGTCAATCGAAGCTCTTGCTCCTACGAGCGGTCGCCTCGAATTGGGTAACGCCGTAAGCACCCAAGCCGAAGCGCATGCGCGTCGGGGCCAGCTCATGACCGCTCTCGACGACCTCGCGCCTCTCCAATCCGAAGGGGTCATTGAGGCCGTCATACAGCTAGCGCAAATCGCGGACTCATACACTGATGGAGCGCGGGTTCCTGGCCTACTAGAGGATCTTTCAGGCCGCAGGATCCCGTCGAGAACCGACCGCGACGCCCTCCACCTCGTCAAAGCCCGCCACCTAATCCGGGCGAGACGTTTCCCGGAAGCACGGCTCGAGGTCTCGCTAGTCGACCCGCACAACTCGACGGACCCCGGCGCGAAGTCCGCTCTCGCCGCGACCATCGCGTACGCAGCAGTCGCGTCTAGGGAACGGAGTTCGCTCGCCGCGGCTCAGCACGCGTTTGCCGTAGCCGATGCCCAACAGGCTCATGCTTGGGCGCGGATCTCGCGGGTCCTCATGGGTGCGGCCACCGACGACGTATCCCTCTCAAGGACGGTCGCAGCCGTGGGGGTGACCAGCCCTTGGGTCCTGACGTACTTAGCTGACGTGCTAGTGGCCCGTCTCCATCTGCTCGATGCCCAAGCGCTAGCGGAGACCAGGACGGCCGCTCATCTGCATCCTGGGCGCTGGCGCGTGGCACTGCGGCAGGTCCTGGATGGTGACGCCTCCGAAGCGATCGAGCGGGCCGGGCAGTTCCTCGAGCAGATCGGCGAGCGGGAGGACATCCGTCGACTAAGGCGGATTGCCAAGGCGCGACGAGGGAACCAGCGAGTGGCGGACCTGGGCCGCACGCTTGCCAGACGCCTGGCGCACACAGTCAGATTCGAGGATCAGGGTCGCGTAACTGTTGAGGTCGACGGGCGCCATATCGCCGGGTCTCAGATCCGGCGCAAGGTGCTCGCCCTTGCCTGCTTCCTTCTGAGCCGGCCAAGGATGTCGTGCACGCGCGACCAAGTCCTTGACGCTCTTTGGCCAATGATGGACCCCGAAGATGCAGCCAACTCACTGAACCAAACCGTGTACTTCCTAAGGCGCGTCTTTGAGCCTGACTACGTAGAGGATGAGTCGCCGGGATACCTCAATCACGACTCCGAGGTGGTGTGGTTCGATTCTGAACTCATCTCGAGTCGGTCGAACGAATGCCGCTCATTCATGAGGTCACTTCCCGCTGAGCCATCACCAGCCGAAGTCGACCAGCTCCTCGCGATGTACCTGGGGAAGTTCGCCCTTGACTTCGAGTACGAGGAATGGGCGGAAGATCACCGAAATGCCCTGCACACCGGCTTTCTGGAAATCGTCGAGCGCGCAGTCCAGGAGGACATGGCTAGTGGCAACTACGACCGGGGCATTCGTGTCGCCCAGGCGGGCCTCGAAGTTGAGCCCTCAGCTGATCAGATTGAGGTCACCCTCCTTCGACTTCTAAGGCTTACAGGTGCCCACGCGGCCGCCGCGGAGCAGTACGAGCACTACACGAGCGTGATGCGCCGGGAGGTTGGAATCGACCCGCCCCCATTGGAAACGTTGTAGGGATAGGTAAGGTGCCGTATTGACCGCACGAGTCCGGCATCCGTAAAGTCCCGCTCACTTCCTAGTACCTCGGTACTAGGAAGAAACGTCAATACGCTCGGACGCGCTGAAGCCTCACCTGAAATGGGCACTTAGGGTGAGGGTGAGCGAGTAGTGCAACCGACCGACCATCAAGTCTGGTCGGTTTTCGTGTGTTGAGCACGAGGGCCGCGAAGGAGGATCGAGCGTGGCACC
>JBKHXL010000025.1:0-17607 GCA_046566045.1 Candidatus Limnocylindria bacterium | reverse complement strand
CTTCCAGAAGGCCGACGGGACCATCAGCGGCTACTGGTGGGGTGGTGGCTGCGGCACCATCACCCACACCGGCAACGACTTCTGGGCCCCGCTCAGCCTGTCCAGCCTGCGGGTCACGCTGTAGGCGGACGACCCGGTCGCGGTGGGGTGGGCGTCTCCGCCCCGCCGCCGGCCGCCTGCACGTAGCCGACGAACGGCTCGAGCAGCCGGGTGAACTCGAACGGGATGACGAACTTGGTGGCGGGGCCGGCACCAAGGGACTTGAGCGCCTCGAGGTACTGCAGCGCCATCGTCTTCTGATCGACCCCCGAGGCCGCCTGGAAGATGCGTGTCAGGGCCTCGCTGAAGCCCTCCGCCCGCAGGATCGCGGCCTGGCGCTCGCCCTCGGCCTTGAGGATCTCCGACTGCTTCTGGCCCTCGGCCACGTTGATGGCCGACTGCCGGGCGCCCTCGGATTCGGTGATGACGGCGCGCCGGTTGCGCTCGGCCGACAGCATCCGGTTCATCGAGTCGAGGATGTCGCGCGGCGGCGTGATCTCGCGGATCTCGACCCGCGTCACCTTGCCGCCCCAGTTCTCGGTGATCTCGTCCAGCTTGGTTCGCAGGCTCTCGTTGATGAGGTCGCGCTTGGACAGCACGTCGTCGAGCAGGAAGTCGCCGACGACCGCGCGCAGGTTCGTGGTCGCCACGCCGGCCAGCGCGCCGACGAAGTCCTGCACGTTCACCACGCTCTTGAGCGGGTCGATGATCCGCCAGTAGATCAGGAAGTCGATGGGGATGGTGACGTTGTCCTTGGTGATCGCCGTCTGGCTGGGCACCTCGACGTACTGCTCGCGCAGGTTGACCCGCTGCGGCCGGTCCACGAACGGGATGAGCAGCACCAGGCCCGGGCCCTTGACCAGCGAGTCGTCGGTGTTGCCGAGTCGGTAGATGACGAGCTTGTCGCCGCGGTTGACCACCCGGATCGCCAGCCACAGCACGAGCAGCAGCAGGACGACGATGGCGGCCACGGTGGCCAGGAACGTGATATCGGGCATCTGGACTCCTTCGCTCAGACGGTGGCTGGCTGGCTCGGCTCGGTCGGGGGATCGCCCGGTTCCACGGGCTCGACGATGAGGGTCAGGCCGTCCTGGCGGACGACGCGGACCAGGGTGCCCTGGGGGAGGGGGGTGTCGTCGGCCGTCCGGGCGGTCCACTCCTCGCCGCCGGTATAGACGACGCCGACCGGATAGAGCGCCGAGCGCACGACCGCGTCGGCGCCGGCCGCGATGACCGGTCCGGTCGAGCGACCGAGGCCGGCGCCGACCCGGCGCCGCCAGCGGACGACGACGAACAGGATGAAGACCATGTAGCCGGCCGTCGTGGCGGTCAGCGCCGCGATGACGATCGGATCGACGGCGATGTCCGGGGCGGTCGGGCCGCCCGGCTCGGTGTACAGCGCGGAGGCGCCCAGCACGAAGCAGACGATGCCGCCGATCGTGAGCAGGCCATGGCTGGTCACGGTGAACTCGAGGAGGAACAGGATCACGGCGAGCACGATGAGCAGGATCCCGCCGACGTTGAGCGGCAGGCTGCCGAAGCCGATGAACGCGAGGACGACGGCGATGGCGCCCAGGATGCCGGTCACGTAGTTCGGGCTCTGGAGCTCGAAGATCAGGCCGTAGAACCCGATCGTGAACAGGATGAAGGCGATGTTCGGGTCGGACAGCAGGTGGAGCAGCTGCTGCGCCGCGTTCATCTCGAGCTCGACCGGCACGGCTCCGGCCGTGGCCACCGTCGTGTCCACGCCGCGCACCGACACCACCCGGCCGTCGGCGAAGGCAAGGACCTCCTCGATGGAGCCGACGATGCCGTCGATGGCGTTCTCGGCGAGCGCCTCGGTCGCGGGCGAGGAGCGGGCATCGCGGACCGTGGCCTCGGCCCAGTCCTGGTCTCGGCCGCGGGCCTCGGCGATCGAGCGGATGCTCGCGACGGCGTCGTTGAGGACCTTGTCGCCGAGCGCGCCCTCGATGTCCTCACCCTGGCCCCCGACCGGGGTCGCAGCGCCGATGTTCGTGCCGGGCGCCATCAGGGCGACGTGGCCGGCGAGCGTGATGAACGTGCCCGCGCTGGCTGCCCGCGAGCCGGCGGGAGCGACCCACACGATGGTCGGCAGCGGCGCGTCCAGGATCGAGCTGACGATGCGCTGGGTGGCGTCGAGGCTGCCGCCCGGGGTGTTCAGCCGGATCACGACGGCACGGGCGCCGTCCCGCTCGGCCCGGGCGATGCCCTCGGCGAGGTAGCCCGCCATCACGCTGTCCACGATGCCGGTCGTGGGCAGGACGACGACCGTCGGCCCGGCGGGCGCGGGGGGCGGGGACTGGGTCTGGGCGGACGCCTGGCCGCTCGAGGCCAGCTCCAGCGCGGCGAGGAGCAGCGGGAGCAGCAGGATCAGCCGGATGGTGCGACGGTGCATGGCGACCTCGGTCGCGCTCATGGTACCGCTGAACGACCGTCGCTCCCGTTCGACGGCCGGCGACGCCACTAGCCGACCACCCCTGATCCGATGGCCACGAGCGCGAATGCGCCGATGAGTGCGCCCGACGCGATGTTGATCCGGCGCATCCGGGCCGGGGTCAGGCGCGAGCGCAGCGCGCCGACCAGGCCGACCAGCACCACCCACCAGGCGGCCGACCCGAGGAACACGCCGCCGGTCAGGACGGCCGCACCGAGCGCATCGTCACCGGTCACGCCCAGGCCGACGAACATGGCGACGAACGACAGGATGGTCATCGGATTGGTCAGGGTCAGGCCCAGGGTGGACAGGTAGGCCCCAGCCAGACCCCGGCCCCCGCGCGGCGGCGGCTCGTCCGCGGCGGCCTCGCGCGGCACGGACCGCGCGGTCCGCCAGGCGAGCCAGAGCAGGAACAGGCCGCCGACGACGCTGAGCAGCCGACGCCAGTCCACGAGGATGTCGGTCACGGCGGTCAGGCCGAACGCCGCGATGGCGCCGTAGGTCCCGTCCGCCGTGGCCACGCCGATGCCCGACGCGAGCCCGACGACCCGGCCCTCGGCCAGGGTCCGGCGGATGCACAGCAGGCTGATCGGCCCGACCGCCGCGGCGATGGTGAACCCGAGCACGAGGCCGCGGGCCAGCAGGGTCAGGTCCACGGCCCGTCGTCGACGCGGTCGTGGTCCCACCGGGACAGCCGGGCGCGGCGGGCGCGGCCGTCGACCGCGACGCCCGGGACCGCCGGGTCGCGCGGGTACGCGTCGATGGCGCCGTCCCTGGCGCGGCCACGCGATCTCCGGTCGGCCCAGGCACGCATCCACGTATGATGCCCGTCATGGACCCTGCGAGACGTACCGGCCGACGCGCGGCACCCGACGATCCCGGCACGACGGGCGGTCGAGGCGCGGCCGGCGCCGACGTCGACCCCGCCCGGTTCCCCGACGCGGAGGCCCGTCGCGCGATCGACGGTGGCGCGGCCAGCGCCCGCTTCCGCGAGCTGCTCGCCGCGGGCGGGCCGATCATGGCCGACGGCGCGATGGGTACGATGCTGTTCTCGGCCGGCCTCCAGTTCGGCGACCCGCCCGAGGTCTGGAACCTGACCACCTCCGAGGTCGTTCGCCGCGTCCACCGCGGCTACCTGGACGCGGGGTCGCAGATCATCATGACCAACACGTTCGGAGGCAACCGGCTGCGCCTCGCCCTGCACGGCAACGACGGCCGCGTGGACGAGCTGAACCGCACGGCCGTCATCCTGGCCCGGGCCGAGGTCGATGCCGCCGGGGTGGACGCCATCGTGGCCGGCGACATCGGGCCGTCCGGCGAGATCCTCGCCCCGCTCGGCACGCTCGACTACGAGGAGGCCGTGGATGCGTTCCGCGAGCAGGCGGCGTCGCTCATCGCCGGTGGCGTGGACGCCATCTGGATCGAGACGATGTCCGACCTCGAGGAGGTCAAGGCCGCCATCGAGGGCGTGCGCCGGGCCTCGCCCGGGATCGCCCTGATCGCCACGATGACCTTCGACACGCGCGGGCGGACGATGATGGGCGTCACGCCGGAGGACGCGGTCACCTCGCTCCTGGCCTGGGGTGCCGATGCGGTCGGCGGCAACTGCGGCAACGGCCCCGACGAGCTGGTCCCGGTCATCGAGAAGATGCGCGCCGTGGCGCCCGACGCGATCCTGGTCGCGAAATCGAACGCGGGCATGCCCGAGCTCGTCGACATGCGCGCCGTGTACAAGGCGGAGCCCGAGGTGATGGCCCGCTACGCCGTCGAGTTCCGCGATGCCGGCGCGACCATCGTCGGGGCATGCTGCGGCAGCACCCCGACCCACCTGCGAGCGATGACCGACGCGATCCGACCGACCCCGGGGTGAGCGGGCGGCCGCTCCGGGTCGGCATCCAGCTCCCGGAGGTCGAGCGCGAGGTCCGCTGGACCGAGCTGCTCGAGATGACCCGCGCCATCGAGGGCGAGGGCTTCGATTCGATCTGGGTCGGCGAGCACCTCCTGTACCGCTGGCCCGACCGGCCGTCCCGGGGCCCGTGGGAGGCCTGGGCCGTCCTGTCGGCGGTGGCCGCCGTCACCTCGCGGGTCCAGCTCGGGCCGCTCGTGACCCCGACCGGATTCCACAACCCGGCCCTGCTCGCCAAGCAGGCCGCGACGGTGGACGAGATCAGCGGCGGGCGGCTCGTCCTCGGCCTCGGCGCTGGCTGGAACCGGGTCGAGTTCGATGCCTTCGGCCTCCCGTTCGAGCAGCGGGTCGAGCGCTTCGAGGAGGCGTTCACGATCATCGCCACGCTGTTGCGCGACGGCGCCGTCGACCTCGACGGGCGGCACTACCAGGCGCGCGATTGCGAGCTGCTGCCACGTCCCCGGCCCGGCGGGCCGCCGCTCCTCATCGGCTCGAAAGGGCCGCGCATCCTGCGCATCGCCCTGCCGCACGTCGCGGCCTGGAACGTGTGGTGGTCCGACACGGGCAACTCGCCGGCCGGGGTCCCGGCCCTCCGCGAGCTCGTCGACGGCATCGCCACGGGGGTGGGCCGCGACCCGGCCGCCATCGAGCGCACGGTCGCGGTGATGATCCGGCTGCCGGACGGGACCGGCCGCATCGACGGCTCGGGCCAGGCCGCGGCGATCCGCCCGCTGGAGGGCTCGCCGACGGCGATGGCCGACGAGTTGCGGGCCTACGCGCGCGAGGGGATCGGCCACGTGCAGCTGGTCCTCGACCCGATCACGACGGCGTCCGTTCGCGCCCTGGTGCCGGTCCTGCGCGAGCTGGATCGCGGCTGACCCCGGACTTCCGTACGGCTCGACGGTCCACGTGCCGGTGCTAGCATCCCTCAGGCCATGGCAGCCTGGGACGTGTCACCGGACCGGAACCACGTGCGTCGCGCGATCACCGTCGCGTGCAGCGCGCTCGTCGTGGTCGCCCTGCTCGTCGGCGCCTGCGGCCCGGCGACGCCGTCCGCCACGCCGACCGGTGCCCCGACCCCGGTCGTCACGCCGGATCCGCACCTGCCCGATCCCACGACGGCCGACGACGTCTTCCTGGCCCTGGGCAGGCAGGGCCTGCGCCTGACCGCCAGCAACGCCACGACCGGCAGCGGCGGGCTGGTCAAGCGCATCAACGCGAGCTTCGGCGGGTGGCCGCTGATCATCAGCGAGTACGTCTCGAGCGCCGCCCTGGCGGCCGCCACGGACTGGCCCGCCGGGGAGCCGCCGGGCGGCAACGAGCCGGCTGTCGCGGTGGCCGGCGCCAACATCCTCGTGACCTGGGGACCGACGTCCAACGCCGCCCCGGAGGCTCCCGATGCGGCGCGGGCCGCCCGGCTCGTCACGCTCGCCGAGGCGCTCGATACCCTCCTCGGACCGGTGCGCGTCCGGACGGTCGTGCCGCTGGCGGTCGAGACCGTGCCGGCGCAGACCGGCTCGCCGGCCTCCAGCGCGGGACCGGAGATCACACCCGCGCCCTGAGGCCGTACCCTGTGCCGGCACAGGAGGAGCCACGCATGTCCCTCGTCGGGCGCCCCCGCACACGCGCCGCCCCCGCACGATCCAGCGACGACGTGTCGGCCCTGGACAAGCGGATCATCGAGCACCTGCAGACGGACGGTCGCCGGCCGTTCACCCAGATCGCCTCCGACCTCGGCGTGTCCGAGGCGGCGGTCCGGGCCCGGACCAACCGCCTCATCGAGCGCGGCATCCTCCAGGTCGTGGGGGTGACCGATCCGCTCAAGCTCGGCTTCCACCAGATGGCGATGATCGGCATCCGCTGCGAGAGCGACCGGCTGGTGGCGGTCGCCGAGGCCGTCGCGGAGATGCCGGAGGTCGACTACGTGGTCATCACGGCCGGCACGTACGACCTCCTGATCGAGACCGTGTGCGAGGACAACGAGGCGCTGCTGCGCTTCCTGACCGAGAAGCTGCGCGCCGTCGAGGGGGTGCGCGAGACCGAGACGTTCGTGTACCTGCGCATGGTCAAGCAGACCTACCAGTGGGGGACCCGCTGAGCCATTCGTGGTGCGCCAACGCCACACCGAGCATGCGACGGGCGGTCCGCCCGGTCGGGGATCCGGGGGCGAGCGGCTACTATGGCGGTCATTCCGGGGCGTGGAGGCCCTGGCTGCACCCGTAGCGTGGGCACGTGCCGATCGAACCCCTGCTCGCCCTGATCGCGGTCGCGGTCCTGGCCAATCTCGTGGTGATGGCTGCGCTCGTCATCCTGCCCGCGCGTCGCGCGCCGGGGGTCGACGAGCGCCCCGGCGCGGCCCGCGACATCGCCGCCGAGCGGGCCATGGCGGCCGCGGCCGTCACCGGCGGCGCGGACGAGGACCACGCCCTCGACGGGGTCCCGACGAGGACCTACGACCGCGTCGTGCGCATCGTGACCTGGGTCTTCCTGCTGGCCACCACGACGATCGTGGCCGCGTCCGGGCTGTGGGCCGCCAACCAGCCGGCCATCCTCGTGCTGCTGGCCCTGACCGGGCTGTTCGTGCTGGTCATCCACGACCTGCTCCCGGCCGCCGCGCTCGGCCCCGCCAAGTTCGTCGTCGAGGGGTCCGTCGCGATCACCGTGGCGACCCTGCTGGTGACGCTGACCGACGGCGTCGACAGCCCGTTCTTCTTCACCTTCCCGCTCATCGTCGGCGGCGCGGCGCTCGTGGTCTCGCCGGCCGTGACCGTGGCCCTGGCGAGCGCCGCCGCCGCCGGCTACCTGCTGGCGGTCCTGCTCGGGTCGCCGGAAGGCTCCAGCGGTCCGGGCATGGTCGCGGTCGTCGGCATCAACCTGACCGCGATGATCCTGCTGGCCTACGCGGCGATGGTCATCGCCCGCGAGCAGCGCCGCTCGCGCGACGCCGCCATCCGGCTGTCCACGATCGACCCGTTGACGACGCTGTTCAATCGCGGCTTCTTCTTCGCCGCGCTCGAGCGCGAGATCGCGCGCAGCGCCCGGTCCGGGCGGGGGTTCTGCCTGCTGATGATGGACCTCGACGAGCTCAAGACGATCAACGACCGACTGGGCCACTTCCACGGCGACCGCGTCCTGCGGGCCGTCGGCGAGGTCATCACGGCCGGCGTCCGGCGCATCGACACGGCGGCCCGCTACGGTGGCGACGAGTTCGTGGTGCTGCTGCCGGAGACGGACCCGACCGGCGCCTACGTCCTGGCGGAGAAGATCCGCCTCGGGGTCCACGACGCCGCGTTCGAGCTGCCGAACGCCGAGGTCCGCCCGTCCGTGTCGATCGGGGTGGTGAGCTACCCGGACGACGGCACGACCGCCGACGAGCTGATGATCAGCGCCGACGGCGCGATGTACGCGTCCAAGCGGGCCGGCAAGGACCGCGTCACCGGCGTGGACATGCCCGAACCCCGTGCCGGCCAGGCCACCGGCCCGACCGCGGGCGGCACCGGCCAGGCGGCCCGCTCCCCGCGCTGAGCGCCTCGACCGCCCCCGATCGGGGGTCGGTGTAGCATCCCGTGCGTGAGCGACGATCGGGCGAGGGGCTTTTCCACGCGGGCCATCCGGGCGGCGTCGCGCGTGCCGCGCGTCGACCAGGCCCCCAGCACCGTGCCGATCTACCAGTCCGCGACGTTCAGCTCGGCCGACGCCGATGCCCTGGCCGAGGCCGCCGCGGACGGCCGCGGCGGCTACGCCTACAGCCGCATCAGCAACCCGACCACGACCGCCCTCGGGGCCGCCTACGCGGAGCTGGCCGGCGGGGAGGCGGGGACCGCCCTCGCGTCGGGGATGGCCGCCATCCACGCCGCGCTCGCCTCGGAGCTCCGTGCCGGCGACCGGGTGGTGGCGCCGGCCGCCATCTACGGCAGCACCCGGACCCAGCTGGTGGACACGTTCGCCCGGTTCGGCTGCGAGGTGGTCTTCGCCGACCTGACCGATCCGGACACGGCCGCCGAGGCCATCGCGGCGGCTCCGACGCGGGTCGTCTACGCCGAGACCATCGCCAACCCGACGACGGTCGTGACCGACCACGCCGCGATCGCCGCCCTCGCCCACGCCGCGGGGGCGACGTACATCGTGGACAACACCTTCGCCTCGCCGTACGTCTGCCGGCCGCTGGAGCACGGCGCCGACCTCGTGGTCGAATCGGCGACCAAGTTCCTGTCCGGCCATAGTGACGTCCTGGCCGGCGTGGTCGCCGGGCCGCTCGAGCGCATCCGACGCGTGGACAAGGTCCAGGTGGACACCGGCGCCACGCTCGGGCCGTTCGACGCCTTCCTCGTCCTGCGCGGGATCATGACCCTGGCCGTGCGGGCCGAGCGCCACGCCCGGACGGCGGCGGCACTGGCGGCGTGGCTCGAGCGTCAGGACGGCGTGGAGCGCGTCCTGTACCCCGGGCTGCCGAGCCATCCCCAGCACGAGGCGGCCATGCGCCAGTTCCGTCCCGGGGTGGCCGGCGGCATGCTCGCGGTCGAGGTGGCCGGCGGGCGCGCCGCGGGACGCGCGATGATCGACGCGCTGACCCTGACCGAGCTGACCGCCTCGCTCGGCAGCGTCCACACCATGGTCGTCCACCCGCCCTCCACCTCCCAGCGCCAGATGTCCGAGGCGCAGCTGGCGGCCGCGGGCATCACGCCCGGCCTGCTGCGCGTGTCGGTCGGGCTGGAGGACGAGGAGGATCTCCGGGCGGACTTCGCCGCCGCCCTCGCCAGCGCGGTCCAGCGACCGGCCGTCAGCGTCTAGCCGCCGGTCGATGGCGTCGCCGGCGATCGTCCGCGCCTCCCCTGCGGCCGGGGAGCCGCTGCACCCGGCCGCCCGGGCCGGCCGGGCGCTGTGGGGCCTGTTCACGTCGGTGGACTTCGCGGTCGCCCAGATCATCGTCCTGTCGCTGCTGGCCGTCGTGGGCATCACCCTCGAGCAGATGCCCGGGTTCGCCCGTCGCTCGGCCGGCGACCTCGCGACCGCCATCGAGAACATCCACCTGCGCTCCGCGACGCCGACGGCCGGCCGCTGTGGGACGCGGCCGTGCCCCTGACCGATTCGGTCGACGGCTTGCCGTACGGGCTGCTGTCCGTCCCGGGTCGCGACTTCGGCCTGCAGATCGTGCTCAGCCGGCTGGGCGACGGGCGCGGCGTCGTCCTGGTCCTGCCCTACCGGGTCATCGGCACGGACGAGGACGGCAACCCCATCGCCGAGAACGCCGATGCGGTGGCCCTGACCCGCGGCGAGGCGGCCGTGCCCGGCGGCACCGACGTGCGGATCGAGCTCGCCGATTTCGGGGAGTACACGCTGCTCATCGCCAAGCACGACCCCGGCCAGGGCCTGGTCTGGCTCGCCTTCGTGTCGCTGATCGTCGGGATCGGCATCACGTTCTACCTGCCGCGCCGTCGGGTCTGGCTGCGTCGCTCCCCGGACGGTCGCCTCGGGATCGTCTGGCGGTCGGATCGCTACGTCGATGTCGAGCGTGAGTTCGGGCGCCTGCTGGACGATCTCGTGGCGGTTCGACAGGCGCCCTGACGAGGCCGGCGGGGCGGTACGTGCCGGCGGCGAAGGGCGTCCCGCAACATGCATCGCAACCTTCCCTGCGCGGCTACTGATTCGCAACCGTCGGCGCTGGTAGGCTCCGGGAAACGACCCGTCCCGTCGCGGTCGACCGCGCAACCGCGCCCGTCGGGTCGACATGGATCGCCCGACCGCACCGGGGTCCGCCGCACCGCAGGGAGTCACATGTCCGCACGTCGAGACGCCGTCGCCGCGATCGCGAGTCACCGGGTCGCCGCCACGCAGAAGTTCCTCGAGCACGCCGGCGAGGACATCTACGGGCAGTACGTCTTCCATGACGTCGCCCAGCGCCAGTACCTGGCCAAGCCGATCTACCGCAAGCTCCGTCGGACCATCGACGGCCACGAGCCGTTCGACCCGGCCATCGTGGACGCGGTCGCCCACGGCGTGAAGGAATGGGCGATGGCCCAGGGCGCGACTCACTACACGCACTGGTTCGTGCCGATGACCGGCTCCACGGCCGAGAAGCACGATTCGTTCCTGGTGCCGATCGGCGACGGTCGGACCATCGCCGAGTTCTCCGGCCGGAACCTGCTCCAGGGCGAGCCGGACGCGTCGTCCTTCCCGTCGGGCGGCATCCGTGCGACCTTCGAGGCGCGCGGCTACACCGCCTGGGACGTGACCTCGCCGATCTTCCTGCAGGTCGAGCCCAACGGCGTTACGCTGACCATCCCGACCGCCTACGTGTCGTTCACGGGCGAGGCGCTCGACCACAAGATCCCGCTCCTTCGCTCGCAGGAGGCCCTGGGCACCCAGGCGCTCCGCGTCCTCCGCTGGTTCGGCAACGAGTCGGCGACGCGCGTGTTCACCAACATCGGCCCGGAGCAGGAGTACTTCCTGGTCGACCGCCGGCTGGCCGAGCAGCGGCCGGACCTGCTGCTCACGGGGCGGACCCTGTTCGGGGCTCCGTCGCCCAAGGGCCAGGAACTCGAGGACCAGTACTTCGGCCCCATCCGCGAGCGGATCCTCGCCTTCATGATGGATCTCGACCGCGAGCTGTGGCGGCTCGGCATCCCGGCCAAGACGCGCCACAACGAGGTGGCGCCGGCCCAGTTCGAGATGGCCCCGGTGTTCGAGCCGACGTCGGTCGGATCGGACCACAACATGATCGTCATGAGCACGATGCGGCGGCTCGCGCCGCAGCACGGGCTGATGCTGCTCATCCACGAGAAGCCGTTCGCCGGGATCAACGGGTCGGGCAAGCACAACAACTGGTCGATGGCCACGGACGAGGGCGAGAACCTGCTCGACCCGGGCAACGACCCGCACGCCAACGCGCAGTTCCTGGCCTTCCTCCTGGCGGTCATCCGCGGCGTGAACGTCCATGCCGACCTGCTCCGGGCGAGCATCGCCGACGCCGGCAACGACCACCGGCTGGGCGCCAACGAAGCGCCGCCGGCGATCATGTCGATCTTCCTCGGGTCGCAGCTCCAGGACGTCATCGCCCAGCTCGAGCAGGGCGCGGCGTCGAACTCCAAGCGCGGCGGGAGCCTGCGCCTCGGCGCGACCACGCTGCCCGAGATCCCGACCGACACGACCGATCGCAACCGGACCTCGCCGTTCGCCTTCACCGGCAACAAGTTCGAGTTCCGGGCGGTCGGCTCGTCCGCGCCGATCTACTGGCCGCAGACCGTGCTCAACACGGCCGTCGCCGACTCGCTGGCCCAGCTCGCGGACGCGCTCGAGGCGATCAAGCCCGACGACTTCGAGGGCCTGACCCACATCCTGTCGACGATCGCCCGCGAGCACCAGCAGGTCCTGTTCGAGGGCAACGGCTACTCGGAGGAGTGGCATGCCGAGGCCGCCCGCCGCGGGCTGCCCAACAACCGGTCCACGGTCGACGCCCTGCCGGCGCTCTCGACCGACAAGGCCAGGGCCCTCTTCTCCGGCTTCGACGTGCTGTCGGAGCGGGAGCTCGCGTCGCGCGCCGAGATCAACTGGGAGCGCTACATCAAGGTCCAGAACATCGAGGCCAACTGCGCCATCGACCTGGCCCGGACGATGATCGTCCCGGCCACGGCGCGCTACCTCGCCCAGCTCGCCGCGGCGGGCTCGTCGCGCGGCCTGGCCTCGATCGCCGAGCGCGTGACCGGCCTGGCCGATGCCCTGGTGGACGCCATCGGCGCGCTCGAGGAGGCGCAGCACGCCGCCCACCAGGCGGGCTCCGTGCACGCCGAGGCGCGCGCCTTCGCCGAGTCGGTCATCCCCGCCCAGGAGGCCCTGCGAGCGGTCGTGGACGAGCTCGAGACGCTGGTCGACGACGGCCTGTGGCCGCTGCCCAAGTACCGGGAGCTCCTCTTCCAGTACTGAGCGTGGGCGAGGTCGGGCCGCCGCCCGACCTCGCGCTTGCCGAGGCCGACGCGCGGGTCCGGGGCGCTGCCTGACCGGCCTGCGGCCCCGGCGGAGCGGGCCGGGGATGCGGCACCATAGCGGACGTGCAGGACCTCCCCGACATCCGACCCGGGCGCTCGCTCGGGCTGCTGTCGGTCGCGCACGCGGTCAACCACTCGTTCGCGGTGCTGCTGCCGCTGATCTTCCTGGCGATCATCGACGAGTTCGGCGTGAGCGTGCAGACCGTCGCCTTCCTGGCGGCGGCCGGCGCGTTCCTGTCGGGCATCGTCCAGTTCTCGTTCGTCGAGCTGACCCGCCACGTCTCGCGACGGCGGTTGCTCGGCCTCGGCGGCCTGCTCTTCGGGGCGGGCTTCGCGGCCCAGGCCCTGGCCGCGAACTTCGCGAGCTTCGCCGTGCCCAACATCATCGCTCGCCTCGGCGCGTCGCAGCAGCATCCCGTCGGCAACGGCCTGCTCGCCGAGCAGTTCCCGGTCCACCGGCGCGGCTTCGCCATCAGCGCCCACGTCACGGGCGGGAACGTCGGCACGGTCGTCGTCGGGATCATCGGCGTGCCGCTCCTCGCGTTCGCCGGGTGGCGCGGGGTCTCGCTCCTGTTCGGTGGCATCGCCATGGTCGTCGCCCTGCTCATCCTGCGCTTCATCCGCGAGCACGGCACCGACCGGGCGGCCGCGCTGGCCGGCGGCAGCTCGCGCCGGGCGATCGGCCTCGTGCTGCGCGACCGCGACCTGCGCTGGCTGTTCCTGACCTCGGTCCTCGGCGGTGGCGGGCGGGGCCTCGGCGTGGTCAACCTGTTCGTGCTCATCCACCTGACCCGGGTCGTCGGCGTGGACGCCGCGACCGCCGGGTTGATGTACAGCGCGCTGATCGTGTTCAGCGTGCCGATGCCCATGCTCGCGGGCTGGTTGTCCGACCGGATCGGGCGCAAGCCGGCGATCGTCGGGGCGTACCTGGGCGGGACGGTCGGGTTCGTCGTGTTCCTGCTGGCCGGCACGTCGCTGCCCGGCCTGTGGCTCGGGATCGTGCTGATGGGTCTGTTCTCGTTCGCCGAATCGCCGCAGCTCCAGGCGCTCCTCGCCGACATCGCCCCGCCCGCGACGCGCGACGCGTCGTACGCGGTCTACTTCACCCTCGCGTTCGGGATCGGGTCGCTGTGGACGGCCCTGTACGGGGTGGTCATCGAGGCGCTCGGCGAGACGGTCGGAGTCCCGGTCGTGTTCTGGATCATGGCCGCATCGTTCGTGCTGGCCGCCCTCGCCACCCTGCCGATCGATGCGCGGCGCCGCTTCGACGACCCGGGAGACCACGCTCCGCCGCCGCCCGATCCCGCCGTGGTGCTGGGCGACCCGGCCTGATCCGCCGCTGCGCGCTGCCATACTGGCGACGTGGATGCCACGATCCTGCTCGTCGAGGATGACCCGTCCATCCGCGAGGTGACGGCGATCGGCCTGCGCCAGGCCGGGTTCACGGTCGACACCGCGGACGACGGCCCGGCCGGGCTCGCCCGCTTTGAGGCCGCGCCCCCGGACCTCGTCCTGCTCGACGTGATGCTGCCTGGGCTCGACGGGCTGGAGGTCTGCCGCGCCATCCGGCGCACGTCGACCGTGCCCATCGTCATGCTCACGGCCCGGGCCGACACCATCGACGTCGTGGTCGGGCTGGAGGCCGGCGCCGACGACTACGTGCGCAAGCCGTTCGAGGTGCCCGAGCTGGTCGCCCGCGTGCGCGCGGCCCTGCGCCGCACCCAGCGGACCGGCGACGGTGACGGGCGGCTGCGCCTGGGCCCGCTCGAGATCGACGTCGCCGGTCGGACGGTCCGCCGGGACGGCACCGAGATCGCGTTGACCCGGACGGAGTTCGACCTGCTCGTCGAGCTCGTCACCCACCACGGTCAGGTGCTCAGCCGCGACGCCCTGCTCGACCGCATCTGGGGGTACGACTACCTCGGCGACTCTCGGCTGGTGGACGTGGCGGTCGGGCGGCTGCGGGCCAAGGTCGAGCGCGACCACACCGCACCCGAGCTCATCGTCACGGTCCGCGGCGCGGGCTACAAGGCCGCGCGGTAGGGCGGGGGACGCCGGCGTGCCGTGGCAGCGAGGGGTCCGCGCGCGCCTGGCCATCGTCCTCATCGCGCTCGTGGCGCTGACCGCGGTCGTCCTCGGCGTCGGGGCGTCGGTCATCGCCGACGTCCGATTGCACGCTCAGGCCCTCGACGACGCGGCCAGTGAGGCGCGCTTCGACCTGTCGGTGACCATCCCCGGGCGACAGCTGCCGGCATCGCCGACCGCCGACGACATCGACCGGAGCGGCCTGGCCGACACGTTCCGCCAGCGCGACATCGAGACCATCGTCGCGCTCGACCCCGGCCCACCGTTCGTGTCGCGCAACGACCTGGCCGATCTGCTCGACCGGCTGCCGGCGGACGTCCGGGAGCGGGTGGCGGTCGGCGACATGGCCTACGCCTGGCTCGACGCGGACGCGGGGCCCGTGCTCGTGGTCGGCGGTCGTCCGGCCGGCTTCAGCCCCGGCACGGCGTTCTACTTCATCCACGAGGTCCGCTCGATCCAGGAAGCCGTGGACCAGCTGCGCCTGGCGTTGGCCATCGGGGCGCTCCTGCTGGTGCTCGTCGCGCTGGCCGTCGCCCGCTCGGTGGCGCGTGGCGTGCTGGCACCGGTCGATGAGGCCGCCGTCGTGGCGGAGCGGATCCGGCGGGGCGACCTGACCGCGCGCATCCCGGTCGCCTCCGCCGACGAGTTCGGCACCTGGGCGGCCGCGTTCAACCGGATGGCGGACACGCTCGAGGGCACGATCGAGCGGCTGGAGGCGGCCCACGAGCAGAACCGGCGGTTCGTGGCCGACGTCGCGCACGAGCTGCGCACGCCGTTGACCGCGCTCGTGGCGGAGGCGTCCATCGTCGGCGCCCACCTGGACGAGCTGCCGCCGAGCAGCCGTCGGGCCGCCGAGCTGCTCGTCACCGACGTGCGCCGGCTGCGCGTCCTGGTCGAGGAGCTCATGGAGCTGTCGCGCTTCGATGCCGGCGCCGAGGAGGTCGAGCTCGCGACGGTGGACCTGCGCCGCCTGGTCGAGGCACTCGTGGCCGTGCGCCTGCCGTCGGCCCGGATCAGCGGCCCCGACTCGCTCCCCATCGAGTCCGACCGCCGGCGCATCGAGCGGATCGTCGGCAACCTGCTCGACAACGCCCGCGAGCACGGCGGCGCCGCTGACGTTCGGGTGAGCCTGCGCCGTGAGGACGACCGGGTCGTGGTCACCGTCGCCGACCGGGGGCCGGGCGTGCCACCCGATCGGCTCGACCGCATCTTCGAACGCTTCAGCAAGCTCGAGGCGTCGCGCAGCGCCGGCAGCAGCGGCCTCGGCCTGGCCATCGCCGCGGAGCACGCGGCGCTGCTCGACGGGTACCTCCAGGCGGATGCGCCGGAGGATGGTGGGCTGTCCATGTCACTCGTGCTGCCGCTGGGCGCTGTGACCGGACCGTTACCCGCTGGCGATGGGATCGTGATGTCCGAGCCGGATGCTGGGGACCTGGATCACCCACCACAGGAGTCCCAGCCATGACCGCCCAGCCCGTCGCTCCGCTCCATCGTCGCCGGTCCATCCTCGGACTGGCCATCGCCGCGCTCGTCGTCGCGTCGGCGTGCACCACGTCCGGTGGCCTCGGCACCGTGCCGCCGCCGCCCGCCACCCCGACGCCCGCCCCGTCGCAGCCCGGCGGCCCGGACCTCGCCCCGGCGCCGTCCGTGCCCGTGGCGCCCAGCCCCTCGGACGGCCCGACTGCGTCGCCCAGCGGCCCGGCCGCGTCGCCGACGCCGGTCGAGACGATCATCGTGCGCACCTACGGCGTGCTGCCGGGCGAGGTCGGCGTCGAGGGCCTCGTGCCGACCCTCCAGGTCATCCCGGCCACGACGGGCGTCGCCCGGGCCGCCATCGAGCAGCTGCTCGCCGGCAGGCTCGCGGACGGCGTGTCGTCGTCGATCCCGGCAGGCACCCGCCTGCTCGGCCTGTCGATCAAGGACCGTGTCGCGACCATCGACCTGTCGAAGGAGTTCGAGACCGGCGGCGGCAGCGCGTCGTCGTTCTATCGGCTCGGCCAGGTCGTCTACACGCTGACCCAGTTCTCGACCGTCGGCAGCGTGCTGTTCCAGGTGGACGGCCGGACGGTCACGACCTTCGGGCCGGAGGGCATCGTGCTCGACGGGCCGCAGGCCCGGGCCGACTACGAGGACCTGCTGCCGGCCATCTTCGTGGACCGGCCGGCGTACGGCGCCGCGATCGGCAACCCGGCGCGCATCACGGGCAACGCCAACGTCTTCGAGGCGACCCTGCAGGTCACGATCCTGGACGGGTCCGGCCGGGTCGTGTACGAGGACTTCGCGACGGCCACCTGCGGGACCGGCTGCCGGGGCACCTTCGATGTGACGGCCGGCTACTCGGTCGCCAAGGCGCAGTGGGGCACGCTCCGGGTCTGGGTGGCGTCCGCCCGGGACGGCCTGCCGGAGAACGTGCGCGACTACCCGGTGTGGCTCACCCCGGCCAGCTGACGCCGCATGGCCGGACTCGGTCCGGCCCTTTGACCGACGGCCCGACGGGGCGGCTCCGGCCGCCAAGTCGGGCCGTTGAGGTATCATCCGCAGGCTATGTCAAACGAGCACCCTCGGTCGGGGCGTGGCGCAGCTTGGTAGCGCGCATCGTTCGGGACGATGAGGTCGGAGGTTCAAATCCTCTCGCCCCGACCATTCCCACAAGGCGTCTCTGGCGAGCGGCAGCGGCCCCAAGCAGCCGTACATCCTCGTTCCGGTTGCGGGTGACCGCGAGCAGACGTCCAGAAGCGAAGGGAGCCCCATGAGCGCAAATGAGCCGGCCGAGGCCAGTGCCCTGTTCGAGCGCTACTTCGAGGAGGGGGACCTGGACGGTCTTATGAGTCTCTATGAAGATGAGGCGGTCTTTCCGACGACGCGTGCGACCGCGACCGGACCGCACGAGATCCGGCAGACCCTCAAGGGCTACCTTGATTCAGGTGCCAAGCTGGTATTCGGAGTGCCCCTCGTGTTCCCGGCTGGCGACCTTGCGCTCATCCACACGCCGTGGACCATGCAGATGCCGAACGGGTCGAGCTCAGAGGGTGCCACCGCCGAGGTCGTCCGCCGTCAGGCGGACGGTACCTGGAAGTACATCATCGACAATCCTGACGGGACGGCGCTGCTCAAGCACGCGTAGGGCAGAGCAGCGAGCC
>JBKHXL010000024.1:0-18240 GCA_046566045.1 Candidatus Limnocylindria bacterium | reverse complement strand
CCGCGCACCTGATGGTCTTCTTCGTGTTCCTGCACATGATGCGGGTCTTCTACCACGGGGCCTACAAGCCGCCGCGCGAGTTCAACTGGGTCGTCGGCGTCGTCCTGCTGTTCCTGACCATCATGCTCAGCTTCTCCGGCTATCTCCTCCCCTGGGACCAGATCGCCTACTGGGCGATCACCATCGGCACGAACTTCGGGTCGTACTTCCCGCTCGTGTCGGGTCCGGTGAACCGCATCCTGCTGGGCGGCCTCGAGGTCGGGCAGAACACCCTCCTGCGCTTCTACGTCCTGCACGTGATGGCCCTGCCGCTGATCACGGCCATCGTCCTGGCCGTCCACTTCTGGCGCATCCGCAAGGACGGCGGGATCTCCGGACCGCTGTGAGACCGACCTCGGTCAGGGCGTGGGCGTTGCGCTCGCGCCCGGGCTCGGCGTCGCCTTCGGCCTCGGCCGGTGCATCGGCAGGACGACCAGCGGATCGACCCGTGCGATCTGCCGGTCCGGGACCTGCATCCGGGTGACGACGTCGGGAAGGATCCCGAAGGTGGCGGTCTCCAGCGGGCTGAACAGGCCGTAGTGGAGGTGGCAGCCGGACGCGCGCCCGGTCCGGCCCTCGTAGCCGATGAGCTCCCCGGCCTCGACGACGTCGCCGCGCTTGACCACGGCCTTGCTGAAGTGCGCGTAGATGCTGCGATAGCCGTTGCCGTCGTCGATCACGACCACGATCGGCAGGGTGGACCACAGGGACCGGGCGTCGAGGCGGTCGAGGTAGGGCTGCAGGTCGCCGATCCAGCCGATGTGCCGGTCGTAGCCGCGGCCCGCGGCGAGCACGGTCCCGGCGTGGGCCGCGACGATCCGATCGCCGCAGAAGGTGGCCAGATCGATGCCGTCGTGGAACGCCTCGCCGTCGACCAGGCGCGACCCCCACGTCGACGGCCCGAACGGCAGGGTCAGCCTGCCGCGCGGCAGCGGCGACACGTACCCGGTGAGGGTCTCCACCGGGGCCGCCGTGGGCGGCGGGGTCGGGGTCGGGTCGGCGGACGGGGTCGGCGCGGTCGAGGCCCGGGGCGCGGCGCTCCGCCCGGCGTCGGGCGATGCCTCCCGCGGTGGCGTGCCCGCGGCCCCGGCCACATCGCCGACCGGATCGACGGGTGACCCACCGATCGATGCAGCCGTCATCCCGCCGACGATCGCCAGTGCGACGGCGGCGGCCAGGAACGTCAGGCGCAGCGGCGTCACGCGTCGCCGCCCGGGCTCCCGCTCGCTCAACGGACGAGGCAGGTTCGCCAGCGGATGTCGGTCGGGCGCGGTCGCACTCGGCCGGGACGAGGGCGCGCTCGAGCGCACGGCGGGGCGCGCATGCGGACGTGACGGCGGTGGCATGGGGCGCCCATGGTACCCGCGCTCGGGCGGGCTTCACCAGCCTCCCGACGAAAACAAATCGTTGCATGGACCGCGGAGTATGCGTATAGTCTCGCAACGATGAACCGCCGACCCTTCTCGATGGACTCGAAGAAGAAGCTCTGGCGGCCCTGCCGGGAGGCACGGGCCCTGGGGCTCTAGTCGGCGCGTCGAACCAGACGAACCGGGGCCTCCAGGGAACGGAGGCTCCACCGGCAACGGCCGCGGCACCGCGAGGTGACCGCGGCCTTCCTGTGTCCCCCGAACCTGCGAGGTCCCACCACGAGTGAGGACCACCACAGATGCAGACCATCATCCTCGGCGACGGGCTCCTGGGCTGGGCCGTCGCCGCCGCCGCCGGTGAGCGCGGCGAACGGACGCCCGTGCTGGGCCGCCCCGCCGCCCGCCGACACGACCCGATGTCCCTGCGCGGCGCGGACGTCGTGGTCGACGCATCCCATGGCCCGAGCGTCATCGGGAACGTGACGGCCGGCCTCGATGCCGGCGTCCGGCGCTTCGTCATCGCGACGACGGGCTGGACGTCCGATCGCGACGCGGTGGACGCCGCCCTGCGCGACCGCGACGCGAGCGCCGTCGTGGCGGCCAACTTCAGCCTCGGCGTCAACCTGTTCGCCCGCCTGATCGAGGTCGCGACCGACCTGTTCGGGGGCGTGGACGGCTTCGACCCGTACCTGGTCGAGTGGCATCGGCGGAGCAAGGCGGATCGCCCGTCCGGGACGGCGCTCGATCTGGCCGCCCGCATCGCCGCCCGCCATCCCGGCCTGGCCGGTCCGGAGGCGCTCGAGACCGTGTCGGTCCGGGCCGGCGCCAGCCCGGGCATGCACCTCGTCGGCTTCGACGCCGTCGGCGAGACCGTCGAACTGCGGCTGACCGCCCGCGACCGGTCGGCCTACGCGAACGGCGTGCTGGCGGCCGCGGACTGGCTCCGCCGCTCGCCCCGCAGCCCGGGCATCCACTCGTTCGATCCGGTCGTGGACGAGCTGCTCGCTCGGCCGGCCGTCGCGGCCTGAACGGATGGCCACCACCGGCACCACCCGACCCACCCATCCCGCCCACCCCGCCCACGCCGACGACCACGAAGGAGCGACCCCGATGACCCGTCCCATGCTGCGCGGCGCGTTCACCGCCCTCGTCACCCCGTTCCGCGCCGACGGCGGCGTCGACGCCGAGGCCTTCCAGCGCCTCGTCCGCTGGCAGCTGCTGGCCGGCATCGACGGCCTCGTGCCGTGCGGGACGACCGGCGAGGCCCCGACCATGACGCCGACCGAGCGCGAGTCGATCATCGCCACGACGGTGGAGGTCGTGGCCGAGCGCGGGGCGCGCGGCCGCGTCCGGGTCGTCGCCGGCACCGGCACCAACGACACCGCCTCGACCATCGCCGCCACCCGCCGGGCCGCCGAGCTCGGCGCCGACGCGGCGCTCGTCGTCGCGCCCTACTACAACCGCCCCGACGGCCGGATGCTGGAGGCCCACTTCCGGGCCGTCGCCGACGCGGGCGACCTGCCGATCGTCGTCTACAACGTGCCGTCGCGGACCGGGACGAACGTGGACGCCGACACGTTCCTGCGCCTGGCCGAGCATCCCCGGGTCATCGCGGTCAAGGAGGCCAGTGGCAACCTCGAGCAGATCGCGCGGATCTGCCGCGAGCGTCCGCGCGACGTCGCGGTCCTGGCCGGCGATGACGCCTGGACCCTGCCGCTCCTGGCGCTCGGCGGCGACGGCGTCGTGTCCGTGGCCGGCAACCAGATCCCGGGCGAGCTGGTCGCCCTGTGCGCGGCCGCGCGGGCCGGCGACTGGGACACCGCCCGACGGACCCACGAGCGCTGGCTGCCCCTGTTCCTGGCGAACTTCCGGGGCGCGCCCAACCCCGTGCCGGCGAAGGCCGCCCTGGCGCTGATGGGCCTGCTCGACGGCGACATGGTGCGCGGCCCGCTGCTCCCGCTCGATCCCCATGCCCGGGCGGCGCTGGCCGTGACCCTCCGCTCGCTCGGGCTGGTGGAGCACGGCGGCGGCCGGATGCGCGACGCGGGCCGGGCGGCGGTCGCATGACGGCCGACCTCGCGGTACCGGACGTCGCTCCGGGCGACATCCTCGACGACCTCGAGCGCGGCGCGCGGCGCGCTGCCAGGCCCGATCCGGACGCCCCGGGCGGCTGGCGCGTGGAGCCCGGGGTCAAGGCCGCCATCCTGGCGGCCTTCCGCGATCAGGCGACCGAGGCGTGGTCCGTCGGGCCGCTGACCTTCCGCGATCGCGCGGCCTTCCCGCCGCGCGACCTGCGCGACGGCCCGTGGCGGATCGTGCCCGGCGGGACGGCCGTCCGGCGCGGCGCGTTCCTTGGCCCGGGCGTCATCGTCATGCCGCCCTCGTACGTCAACGTCGGGGCGTGGGTCGGTCCCGACACGATGGTCGACTCGCACGTCCTCGTCGGCAGCTGCGCCCAGATCGGGGCGCGCGTCCACCTCGCCGCCGGCGTGACCATCGGCGGGGTCCTGGAGCCGGCCGGCGCGCGACCCGTGATCGTCGAGGACGACGCGTTCGTCGGGGCCGGCAGCGTCCTGCTCGAGGGCGTCCTCGTCGGGAGCGGCGCGGTGATCGGCGCGGGCGTGACCCTGACCGGCACGTCCCGCCTGTACGACCTCGTCCGCGAGCGCGTCCTGGTCGGGACCGCGGAGGACCCGCTGGCCGTCCCGCCCGGTGCCGTCGTCATCCCCGGCTCGCGGCCCCTGGACGGGACGTTCGCCCGCGCCAACGGCCTGTCTGCCGCTGCGGCCGTCCTGGTCAAGGACCGCGACGCGGGCACCAGCGCCCGGGTCGCCCTGGAGGACGCCCTGCGATGAGCCTGCGCACCCCTCCCCGCCTCCCCCCGCCGGCGCCGGGTCGACCTCCCACCGACCCGGACGTCCGGCCCCGTCGCGGGCGTCCCCCCGCCCGCAACGAGATCCTCCGGGCCGGTCGCTTCGGCGGCCTGGCCCCGGAGGACCTCGCGACGCGCTACGGCACGCCGCTGTACGTCTACGACCTCGACGTGATCGCCGGCCAGGTCGGCGCCCTGCGCTCGGCCCTGCCACCCCATGCCGAGCTGGCCTACGCGGTCAAGGCGAACCCGTCGCTGGCGATCGTGGCCTGGCTCGGCAGCCTGGGCCTCGGAGCGGATGTGGCCTCGGGCGGCGAGCTCGCCACGGCCCTGCACGCCGGCATCCCGCCGGAACGGATCGTGATGACGGGGCCCGGCAAGCGCGACGCCGAGCTGCAGGCGGCGGTGGCGGCCGGGATCCGCGCCGTCACGGTCGAATCGCCCGGCGAACTCGGTCGGCTCGAGGCCATCGCTCGCGCGGCCGGGCGCCGCCAGCCCGTGATGCTGCGCGCCGCGGTGACCGAGGCGGCCCGCCTCGAGCGTGTCCGGCTCGTCGGCCACGACGGCGCGGGCAAGTTCGGGATGGACCCCGCCGACCTGGTCGACGCAACCCGCCGGGCCGTGGCCTCCGACCACCTGGACCTGCTCGGCGTCCACGCGTTCGGCGCCTCGAACGTGCTCGACGCGAACGCGCTGGTCGCCCACGTCGCGAGCACGGGGCGGCTGGCCCGCGACCTCGCGGCGCTGACCGGCACGACCGTGCGCATCGTGGACGGCGGCGGCGGCCTGGGGATCCCGTACGAGAACCACGAGGGATCACTCGACCTCGTGACGCTGGCCCGCGGGCTGGCCGCGGTGCATGCGACGTGGGCCGCCGACCCGCTCCTCTCCGAGGCCCGGCTGCTGCTGGAGCCCGGCCGCTTCCTCGTCGGCCCAGCCGGGGCGTACCTCGCCCGCGTGGTCGACCGCAAGACGATGGCCGGGACGAACGTGGCCATCCTCGACGGCGGTGTCCACCACGTCCTGCGTCCGGCCCTCGTCGGCCAGGAGCATCGCGTCCGTTCGTTCGGCACAGCCACGGGTCGGTCCGTGCCGGTGACCGTGGCCGGTCCGCTGTGCTCCGGGCTCGACGTGCTGGCGGTCGGGGCGGTCATGCCGGATCCCGCAGTCGGCGATCTCATGGCCGTCCTGGACGTGGGGGCCTACGGCTTCACCGAGTCGATGCCGTACTTCCTGTCGCACCCGATCCCGGCCGAGGTCGTCGTGCGCGACGGCGCGGCGGCGCTGATCCGGCCACGGCTGGACCCCGGGGAGTGGCTCGACCGCCAGCTCGTGCCGGACCTCGCCTGACCCGCCCGCGCGGTCGGACGGTCGGGGAGTGCCGCGCCAACCTTCGACCCACGGTGAGCGTGCCTCGTCGGGGCCCCGCCGGTGCCCGCCCCGGGCACCCTCCCCGTGGTCGCCGACGTAGTACGAGGGGAGGACCTGTTGGTGGTGTCGGTCGCCGGTGACCGATGACACCATTCGAGCCGTGACCTCCCGCAGTCGCCTCGTCGCGCCCATCACAGCGCGAGCGCCCGTCTTCGATCCGATCAAGGCCGGTGTCGCCGCCGTGATCCTGTTGTCGCCCCTGGTCGCGCTCGCCGCCACGGATGCCGATGGGCAGGCGGTGCTCTGGGAGAACGCACACTGGACGATCGCCGCGCTGGCCGCGGTCATGATCGCTCTCGCCGGCGCGCGCGGTGCGCAGGGCCCGACCCGCGACGTCCGGCTCCTCGGTGCGGCTGGCGCCGCCTCGTATCTCATCGGCCAGCTGACGTGGGACCTCCAGGTGGCCGCCGGGATCTTCCTGGTGCCGGCGCCGTCGGACGTGTTCTACCTCGGGATGGGGGTCCCCGTCGCGGCCGGGATGCTCGTCCATGCCCGGCGCATCGTCCCGACGGGTGAGCTCAGCGCCGTCGCCCTCGACGGGCTGACCATCCTGGCGGCAGTCGCCGCCACGGTCCTCTTCGCCTTCGAACCCGTCGCCGCCGGGGCCGCACCGGGCGTCCGGGTGGTCCTCCTGGGCTATCCCATCGTGTTCCTTGGGATCACGGGCTTCGCGTCGCTCATCGTCGGCATGATCGGCGGACGGTCGTCGGCCCTCG
This sequence comes from Candidatus Limnocylindria bacterium, assembly GCA_046566045.1. GTDB lineage: Bacteria > Chloroflexota > Limnocylindria > Limnocylindrales > CSP1-4 > SPCO01. The sequence continues at coordinate 11,815 of JBKHXL010000024.1, read as the reverse complement.
GCCCGGGCCTGATCGGCGTCGGCGTCGGCCTGAACGGGCTCGTCTGGGCCGTGTGGATCGCCGCCGCCATCGCCGAGGCACCGCCCGTGGGCACGCCGCTGAACGCCGTGAGTTCCGTGGGCGTGGTCATGGCGGGCGTCGGGGTCGCGCTGTGGCGGGTCGACGACCACAGCGATCGACGAGTCGGGAGGATCGCGACGAGCGCCGCCCAGGCCGTCCTGCCCGGCCTCGGCGTGCTGATCGCCGCGATCATCCTGATCGCCCACACCAGGGACGAGGCCACCTCCGGCCTCCACCCGATCGACCTCATGGCGTGGGCGACGATCGCGCTGGCCACGGCGCGCCAGACCCTGCTCCTGCGCGAGCGGACCGGTTTCATCGCGGCCGAACGCCACGCGCTCGAACGCGAACGGTCGCTTCGCGCGGAGGCCCAGCGCGCGCTGGCGGCGGAGACCGCCAGCGAGACGCGCTATCGCCGGGTGGTCGAGCTGTTCGCGCGGTTCGGCGAACAGCTCACGTTCGCGGCCGAGGAGGGGCACATGCTGGCCGCGGCCGCGGCGGCGCTCCGCGCGCTCGATGCCGGGGTCAGTGGCGACATCCTCCTGCACAACCCGTCGCGCGATCGACTCGTGGTCGGCCTGGCATGGGGCGACGATGCGCGGGCGGTCGGCGATGTCCCGGCGCTCGCCTCGCCGCTCGCCTGCCCGGGACTCCGACGCAACGGACCGTACCTGGTGGACGACATCCGCGACCCGCTCGCCGTGCCGTGTCCAGCCGCTGCCGCGGGGCGCGGTGCCGTCCTGTGCGTGCCCATGATCAGCCACGGCGAGCCCGTCGGCGTGATCCACCTGGCGAGCACGGAGCCGATCGGATCCGACTTTCAGGAGCACGCCGTGCGCATCGCGGAGCAACTCGCCCTGGCGGTCGCCAACGCCCGACTCGTGCGCTCGATGCAGGACCTCGCGCTGACCGATGGCCTGACCGGCCTCTACAACGCCCGATTCCTGGAGGCCTTCCTCGAGCGGGAGCTGGCGCAGGCGGAGCGGGAGCGCCGGTCGCTCGGCGTGGTGATGATCGACCTCGACCGGTTCAAGGACTTCAACGATCAGTACGGCCATCCCGCCGGCGATGACGCGCTGCGCTCGTTCGCGACGGTCGCGAGTGGCTGTCTCCGACGATCCGACACCCTGGCCCGCTACGGCGGCGAGGAGTTCACCCTCGTCATCCAGGACGCCGACCTGGCCGCGACCGCACGGGTCGCCGAGAAGGTGCGACGGGCCATCGAGGCGATGACCGTCGAGCTGGGTGGTAGCCGGACGGCGCGCCTGACGGCGTCGTTCGGTGTGGCGACGAGCGCCGTCCACGGCCTGGATCGGCGAGCGCTGGTCCACGCCGCCGATGAGGCCCTGTACCGGGCGAAGCGACAGGGCGGCAACCGGGTGGAGATCGCGCCGGGCCAGGGCTGATGGCCTCGCTGCCAGCGTAGTATCCTGCCGGATGCTGCGCCCATTTATCGTGACTTGACTGCCAGGGAGTCGGTCGTGACGAAGCGGACATGAAGCGGTGGGCCCCGCTCACAGCCATCCGACCGGCGGTTCGGCTGCGATCCCATCGTCCTCACGAACACGACTCCGATGGCGCGACTGGTCGGTACGCACGAAGGTCCTCCTCGCCATCGCGGGCCCGATGATCGCCGTCGTCCTGGCCGGGACGACCGTCTATGTCGCCCAGCAGGCGCAGTCGGAGGCGCAGGAGCGTTACGTCGTCGCGCTCGACGTCGTCGGCGAACTCCAGGTGGCGATGACGCTGCTCGTCGATGCCGAGACCGGCGTCCGTGGCTACCTGCTCACCGGTGATCGCACCTGGCTGGCGCCCTACGACGACGCCGTCGCGCGACTCCCGGAAACGCTCGACGGGCTGGAGTCCCGGTTGGTCGACGAACCGGCCCAGCAGCGCCGGCTCGACGATCTCCGACCGCTCGTCGACCGCCGCCTCGAGGTCCTGGCGGCACTTGCGGCGTCGCCAGCCGCCGTCGATCAGGGCCTCGACGACTCGACGCGGTCGGTGCTGGCCCTCGGCCGGTCGGTCATGGACGAGCTCCGCGATGGGATCGAGACGATGCAGTCGGCGGAGCGGGCAGCGGCCACTGACCTTCGCGCCAGCGCCCAGGCGGCCGCGCGCTCCGGGCAGCTGGTGGGCGCGATGGCGATCGCGCTCGGACTCCTCGCCGGCGTCCTGGCGGCCGGGGCGCTCACCCGCGACGTGGTCCGGCGGATCGGTCACCTGGCCGCCGCCAGCGCTGACCTCCTCGCCGGAAAGACGATCGCGGATCATCCCGCGAGCCAGGACGAGGTCGGCCGGCTGGAATCGAGTCTCATCGAAGCCGGCCGCCTGCTGGCCGAGCGCCAGGCCGCACTGCGAGAAGCCCAGCAGCTGCTGGAGGGCCTCGTCGCCGCCAGTCCGACGCTGATCGCCAGGGTCGAGATGCCGGATGGCGTCACGTCGTTCGTCAGCTCGAACGTCGAGCGGCTGCTCGGTGTCCGAGCCGATGCCATCATCGGGGTGCCCGGGTGGTGGCGGGATCACGGCATACCGGAGGATGCGAGTCGCCTGGGCACCGCCATCGGCGAGGCCTTCGGGCGAGGCGACCGGGAGGCGCGGGCAGAGTGGCGATTCCGTGTCGGGGACGACGAGCGCTGGTTCGACAGCATCATGAAGCTCGACTATCACGACGACGGCCAGCCTCGATCCGTCGTCATGTACGTGGTCGACATCACCGATCGGCGGCGGGCCTCCGTTGCGCTCGAGGCCGCCCTCGCCGAAGCGACCGACCTCTACGACAACGCGCCATGTGGGTATCACGCACTCGATCAGCGCGGCGTCTTCGTGCGGATCAACGACACGGAGCTTCGCTGGCTCGGGTATCGACGAGAGGACCTCATCGGGCGACGCTCGTTCCGCGACCTGCTGACGGCGGAGAGTCGGGCCGTCTTCGATGCGAACTTCCCCAGGTTCCGCGAGACGGGCGTCGCCAAGGATCTCGAGTTCCAGATGCTGCGCAGCGACGGCAGCCGCCTGGACGTCCTGCTGAACGCGACCGCGGTGTATGGCCCCGATGGGGCCTTCGTTTCGAGCCGCTCGACGGTCGTCGACATCACGGATCGACGTCGGGCGGAGGACGAACGAGCGCAGGCCAAGGCCGAGGCCGAGGCGGCCAACCTCGCCAAGAGCGAGTTCCTGAGCCGCATGAGCCACGAACTGCGCACGCCGCTGAACTCGGTGATCGGGTTCGCCCAACTGCTCGAGCTGTCGGACCTCGACGCGGAGCAGCGCGAGAGCGTCCGGTTCATCCGGCGCGGCGGCGCCCATCTGCTGGACCTGATCAACGAGGTCCTGGACATCAGCCGCATCGAGACGGGCAGGCTCGGCATCTCGCCCGAGGCGGTGCGGGTCGGCGAACTGGTGGACGACGTCGCCGACCTGATCCGGCCGCTGGCCGCCGGGCGGTCCATCGCGCTGGCAACCGCCGACGACCACTGCGAGACGTTCGTCTTCGCCGATCGACAGCGCCTCCGGCAGGTGCTCCTGAACCTCCTGTCGAACGCCGTGAAGTACAACCGCGACGAGGGCAGTATCCGGGTCGTCTGCGAGCGAGCCGAGGGCGAACGCCTCCGGATCGGCGTCATCGACACCGGGCCGGGGATCCCGGACCGGCTGATGGGCCGGCTGTTCGCGCCGTTCGATCGGCTCGGTGCCGAGCAGACCACCGTCGAGGGCACGGGCATGGGCCTGACGGTCTCCAAGGCCCTCATCGAGGCCATGGGGGGCTCGATCGAGGTGGAGTCCGAGGAGGGCGTCGGCTCGACGTTCTGGATCGAACTCGACATCGTGGAAGGGCCGCTGACCAGCGTCGAGGCAGCGCCGGGCGTCGAGCCGTCCACGTCGACCGACGGGGCGCCCGCAACCTCCCGGGTGGTCCTGCACATCGAGGACAACGTCGCGAACCAGCGCCTCGTCGAGCGCGTGCTAGGTCAACGGGAGGGCATCCGGGTCGTCGCCTCGATGCAGGGCGGCCTGGGCCTGGACCTCGCGCGTGACCTCCGCCCGGACCTCATCCTGCTCGATCTCCACCTGCCGGACATCTCCGGTGACGAGGTGCTGGCGCGCCTTCGCGCGAACCCGGGGACGCGCCACATCCCGGTGATCGTGATCAGCGCCGACGCCACGCAGCGGCAGGGCGCACGGCTGCTGGAGATCGGCGCCCGGGCCTTCCTGACCAAGCCGCTGGACGTCGCGCGGTTCCTGGGCGTCGTGGACGAGGCATTCGCGTCGCCCGACGTCAGCGAGGCCGATGCCGATGCCTGATACCGGCCTGCGCGCGCCGCGGATCCTCGTCCTCGATGATCAGATCGCGAACGTCAGTCTGCTGGAGCTGATCCTTCGGCGAGCTGGCCATGAGCACGTGGCGGCGTTCACGGATCCGGTCGCCGCCATGGCGGCATTCCACGCCGATCCTCCGGACCTCCTGCTGCTGGATCTGCACATGCCCGGGCGCGACGGCTTCTCGATCCTCCAGGAGATCGCCGCGCGACGCGCCGAGGGCGACTTCCTGCCGGTCATGGTCATGACCGGCGACGTGAACCTGGACACCCGTCGGCGCGCTGTCGATCTCGGGGCGGACGACTTCCTCACCAAGCCCTTCGACGCCGAGGATGTGGTCCTGCGGACGCGCAACCTGCTCTACACGCGCCGGCTCTACCAGGCCCTCATGATCCGCAACGCCGAGCTGGTCAGCGCCATCGAGACGCACGCACAGGGACAGGGCGAGGAGCGGACCCATCGAGCGCTGGTGGCGGCATCGCTCGCTCGACTCGCGCCAGGGGATTCGGTCGGTTCGACGGCCACGGCCATCTGCGAGGCGGTCGTCGCGGCGATCGCCGCTCCGAGCGCGTCGATCGTCGAGTTCCGACTGGATGGATCGATCATGGTCGTCGCGAGCGCCGGCGAGAGCGCCGCACTGCGTCCCGGCCGCGTCGTCGCGCCCGAGATCGCGGCGGCACTCCGGGAGCGCGCGATGGACGGCCTGTGGGTCGCCGAACCGGGGACCCGTGGAGCCTTGAGCCATGAGATCGACGGCGTGGAGACGACACGCGTCTACGCTCCGATCCACGTCGACGGGGCCGCCCTTGCGGGCCTCATCGTGGTCGACCTCGGCCCGGGCCGGCGGACCGAGCAACTGGCCTCTCGCCTCGCAGACATCCTGGAGTTCGCGGCCATCGCCGCCGCGTTGCTGAGCCCCCTCCTCGGCGCCGCCAGGGGCCACGCCGCCGCCCGCGACAGCATCCGGCAGATCATCGATCGACGCGCCCTGCGACCGGTCTTCCAGCCCATCGTTCGATTGTCCGATCAAGGTGTCGTCGGCTACGAGGCCCTCACCCGCTTCGCGGATGGCGCTCCTCCCGATCGACGATTCTCGGAAGCGGTGAGCGTCGGGATGGGGCCGGACCTCGAGGTCGCGTGTCTGGAGCAGGCGATCGAGGCGTCGAAGGCGCTGCCGACCGGCAGCTTCCTGAGTCTCAACATCTCCCCCGAGCTGGCCCTCGAACACGCGCGTCTGGCGGCCCTGATCCGGATCCCCGACCGGCCGATCGTCCTGGAGATCACGGAGCACGCGCCGATCAACGACTACGACGCACTCCGCGCGTCATTGACCTCGTTCGACCCGCCCGTCCGGGTCGCCATCGACGATGCGGGCGCCGGCTACGCGAGCTTCCGGCACATCGTCGAGCTGCAACCCGATTTCGTGAAGCTCGACATCGGTCTCGTTCGCTCGCTCGACCAGGACGCCCCGCGGCGCGCACTCATCGGCGGGATCGATTACTTCGCCCTGAAGTCCGGCTCACGGCTGATCGCCGAAGGCGTCGAGACCCCGGCGGAGCGAGCGAGCCTGGAGGAGCTCGGGGTCGAACTCGGCCAGGGGTACCTGTTGGGACGACCGGCGTCGATCGGCTGAGGACGCCTCGGGTACCTTCGGCCAGCCGCTGACGGGACCACCGGGTCAGCGTGTCGGCTGATGCCCGCATGCACCATCGATCCGGTCATGGCGACGATCGCGATCCTGGACGACGAACCCGCCCTGCGGCACCTGTTCCAGCGCGTCCTCGAGCGAGCCGGCCACACCGTCCGGACGTACGGGGATGGCGCGGCCGCCCTCGAGGGCCTCCTGGACGATCCGCCGGCGGTGTTCCTGACGGACCTCAACGTCCCGTCCCTGACCGGCGTCGAGGTCGTCGCGCGCCTGCGCCGGGACCCGCGCGGCCGGGGCATCGGGTGCATCCTGCTGAGCGGGTCCACGGAACGCGAGCTCGTGCGGGCGGCTGCCGTGGACTTCGACGCGTGGCTGACCAAGCCGGTCGACATCGGCGACCTGGTGACGGCCGTCGCCGATCGCCTGCTTCCCACCGAGGTTCGCCCGACCCGCTAGCCAGGATCGTGCTTCGATGGCGATCGAAGCTCGTCGGCCATCGAGTCCACGAACGAATGGCTGGCCTCGGTCAGCCATCCACCGCATGGACGCGCCGACCGATCGGGTGCACCGTGGACGGACAGGTCTTCGCAGCTGAGCCTCCTTGGCACGACCCCTGGCGTCAACAGGGGTTCCCATGCATCGCCCGCTCCGTCTCATCGTCTCGGCCCTCGGGGCCCTCGCCATCCTCGGTGGCAGCTGGCTTGCACCCGGCACGCCCGCGCCGGCGTCGGCCGCCACGCTGGCCGCCACGACCACCTGCAGCAACGGCGTCGACAACACCGGCGGCCTCGGCCTCATCTGTGAGGTGACGATCACCAACACGTTCACGGCGACCGGTGGCTCGGCCACGGTCACGGTGCGTGAGTGCCACGGCGCCGCCGGCGACCCGGAAGCCGCGTGCACCACCCAGACCTCCGTCCTGACGACGCCGGTCACGGTCGTCGATCAGTGCAATGACGCGACCAATGGCGGCGGCGGCACCCTCCGCTGCAGCGTGGACGTCACGAACGACCATGTCGGCACCAGCCCGACGATCACGGCCGCATCCGTGAACCAGTGCGTGGGCTCGGGCGACGGCTCCACCGTCGGCTGCGACCCGTTCCCGGCGACCACGACCGGCGCGACCATCACCCAGTGCAATGGCTCCGCCAACGGCGGGACCCTGGTCGAGCTGACGTGCATCGCCAGCGGGACGCAGGCCAGCGGGTCCCTGGTCACGATCAACCAGTGCAACGGTTCGACGAACGGCGGCGGCGGCCTGGTGATCTGTTCGGCGACCATCACCGACAACGTCATCGCGGCGGCGACCCCGACGCCGACCCCGACGGCGACCCCGACGCCGACCCCGACGGCGGGGGCGACGACCCCGGCGGCGGACGCCACGGCAGGAACGGCCACCGGCGTGACGCCGCCACCGACCGACGCCTCACCGGCAGCCGGCGCGGGCGAGTCGGCGCCGACGTCCCTGGCATGGATGCTCCTGCTCCTGGCCCTGATCACGACCGGATCCGCCATGGCCGCCAGACGGGCGGGCCAGCGCAGCTGAGGCTCGCCCGTGCCGCGGATGAGCGCGATCCGGCCGGGGCGGCTATACTTGCCTACTGGCAACTGAAAGCATCCCGCATCACGGCGACCCGTCCACGTCGCAGGGAGGGCAACGCCCCATGGCACCACGCGCGCCACGACGCATCCTCATGATCTCGACCCACGGCTACGTGAGCGCGCAGCCGGAACTGGGTCGACCCGACACCGGCGGCCAGGTCGTGTACGTCCTCGAGCTGTCGGCCTCGCTCGCCCGCCTGGGCTACCGCGTCGACATCATGACCCGCCGGTTCGAGGATCAGCCGGCCATCGAGCAGGTGGCCGAGCACGTCCGCATCGTGCGCGTCCCGGCCGGTGGCCCGGACCTCATCCGCAAGGAATGGCTGTGCGACGCGATCCCGGAGTGGATCGTCAACGCCGAGCGCTACATCCGGGCCAAGAGCCTCCAGTACCGCTTCATCGACAGCCACTACTGGGATGCCGGCCTGGCCGGTGACGGCCTGGCGGCACGGCTCGGCATCCCGCACCTGCACACGCCCCATTCGCTCGGCACGTGGAAGCGCGACAACATGGACGGCGATCCGGCCACGCTCGATGGCGAGTACAACTTCACCCGTCGGATCCACGACGAGCGAGCGGTCTACGCGTCGGCCGACGCCCTGATCGCCACCACGCCGCAGCAGCGCGACCTGCTCCGCGAGCCGGAGTACGACGTCCCAGCGGAGAAGATCGCGATGATCCCGCCGGGGTTCGACGACGCCCGGTTCTTCCCGGTCTCGGCCGCCACCCGGACCGCGCTCAAGCGCGATCTCGGCGTGGACGGGCCGCTCATCCTCGCCCTCGGGCGCGTGGCCGCGAACAAGGGCTGGGACCTGCTCATCACGTCGCTCCCGACGGTCCTGTCGCGCGTCCCGGGTGCCACCCTCCTGCTGGCCGTCGGCTCGACCGACCCGACCCCCGGCGAGATGCAGCAGGTCGAGGCGCTACGCCGGCTGGCCGCGGAGCTGGGCGTGGCCGACCACATCCGGTTCGACGACCACATCGCCGACGAGGCGCTGGCCGACACCTACCGTGCCGCCGACGTGTTCGCCTTGAGTAGCCGCTACGAACCGTTCGGGATGACCGCGGTCGAGGCCATGGCGTGCGGCACCCCGACGGTCATCACGACCGAGGGCGGCCTGTGGGAGATGGTCACCTGGGGCCTCGAGGCGCTGTACGCCAACCCGCTCGATCCGGAGGCGTTCGGGCAGGCGCTGGCGACCGTGCTCCTCTACCCGCGCGTGGCCGAGCAGCTGTCCCGCTTCGGGTCCCAGCGTGCGCGCTCGACCTTCACCTGGAACGGCATCGCCCAGCAGCTGCTGTCGGTGGAGCACGTGGCCGAGCGACCGGCGCCGGTCGTCGCACCGGGCGACCGGCGGGGCCCGCGCGCCGCGATCACCGTCGGCGACCGGATGGCACGGGAGCTCGAGTGGGCCCGCAGCGGCTCCTCGTAAGCGACATCGACGGCACCCTCGTCGGTGACGACGAGGCGCTTGCCCGCTTCGCCGCCTGGTACGCGGCAGAGCGCGAGGGGTACCGGCTGGTGTACGCCACCGGCCGGCACGCCGACTCCGTCGAGGCGCTGATCGAGTCCACCGACCTGCCCGAGCCCGATGCGGTCATCTCCGCGGTCGGGACGGAGATCCACGACCGCGACGGCCGGCCGTGGCCGGGCTGGCATGACCGGCTGGCGGACTGGGACCACGGCACCGTGCGCGAGGCCCTCCGCGAGCACGCCTGGCTCGTGCCCCAGCCGGACGCCGCACAGAGCCGGGTCAAGGTGAGCTACGACGTGCCGGGCCTGGACGGCGGAGCGCTGCTCGCGGTCGAACGCACGCTCGAGGCCCACGGGCTGGAGGCCATCGTCGTGTACAGCCAGAGCCTCCACCTCGACATCCTGCCCGCGGTGGCCGGCAAGGGCCAGGCCGCGCGCTTCGTGGCCAGCGGCTGGGGCATCCCCGGGACCGACGTGCTGGCCTTCGGCGACTCGGGCAACGATCTCGAGCTGTTCCGCTCCGGGTTCAGGGGCACGCTCGTCGCCAACGCCCTGCCCGAGCTGGCGGCCGTCGTGGACGACGACGTCTATCGTTCGCCGGAGCGGTACGCGAACGGCGTGCTCGACGGCATCCGCCACTGGACCGCCGAGCTCGAGCGTTCAGCCCGCGGTTAGCGGCCGCGCGGCGGTCGGGACCCCGCCGGGCTCGGCGGCACCCTCACCCGGCGCGACGAGCGACCACCACTCGATCTCGCACGTGGCGCCGCCGCCCGTGGCGGTCACGGTCAGGGCCTGGCGCGGGCCATCCATCGCGGGCAGGCGGACCGTCGCCATCGAGCGGCCGTCGGCCTCCAGCTCCAGGACGGACCCGTCCACGAGCAGCCGCAGGTAGAGGATGGGTCGCCCGGTCTCGGGCAGGATCCGCGACGCCTGGGAACCGCGCCCCGCGCAGTGGACGATACCCCGCCGCGAAACGGTCAGGAGGCGGCCGGCCGGCCGGTAGGTGACACTCACCTCGGGGCTGTCCGGGAAGCTGTCGAGCAGCTCGATATCGATCTCCTCGGCATCGCCGGGCTCGATCGCCAGGCCGATCTCGAGGTGCTGGCCGGGGAGGTCGGTACGCCACGCGACGCCGTCGGCGTCGAGCGGTCGCCGACCGGTGGTGCCGCGCGACCCGCGCAGGCGCCGGACCTCGGCCGCCAGCGACAGGCTGAGTCGCCCGTCCGACCCGATGGCGACGACCCGCGGGAAGGTCAGGGCGCCGGCCCAGTCGCGGGTGGACAGCTCGCCCGGGGGGTCCTCCGGGATCCAGCCCAGGAGCAGCTGCCGCCCGTCGGGAGCGGTCACCGTGGCCGGGGCGTAGAAGTCAGGGCCCATGCCGAGTTGCTCGGCGTGGTCGGGCTCGAACCGATCCCCGTCCACCCGACCCACGATCGCCATCACGTGCGACGGGCGGACGCCGGCCGCGCGGTCCACGACCGAGACGACCAGGACGTCGGCCTCAGGCAGGCGGACCAGTTGCGGGCACTCCCAGACCGGTCCATCGGCACCGGCGGCGCGCGGCAGGTCGCCGCACGACAGGAACGGCCCGGCGTACGTCCATGCGGTCAGGTCGGCCGAGCGGTACAGCAGCACGGCGCCGAGCTCGTCATCGGAGCCGGCGCCCACGAGCATCACCCAGCCGCTGCCGTCGCGGTACACGAATGGATCACGGAACGCGTCCGCGGGGTAGCCTGGCGGCGGCCCGCCGATGAGCGGGCCGGTCGGGTCCTTCTGCCAGGTCGTCAGGCCGTCGCGGCTGGTCGCCCGGCAGATGCTCGCGTGGCGGCCACCGTCGTCGTCCTCGCGCACACCGGTGAAGAACAGGTGGGCCGTCGTCTCGTCCGGGATGATCACGCCTCCCGACCAGCAGCCGAGGCTGTCCGGCCCGTCCGCGTCCGGCGCGATGGCGATCGGCAGGTGCTGCCAGGTCACGAGATCGTCCGATACGGCGTGGCCCCAGTGCATGTGCGCCCAGCGCGGACCAGTCGGATCGTGCTGGTAGAAGGCGTGCAGGCAGCCGCCGGCGAAGATCGGCCCATTCGGGTCGTTCATCCAGCCGGCCGGCGCGGTCAGGTGGAACCGCGGCCGCTCGTCGCTAAGCACGAGGGGCCCGCAGGACGGCCGGCAGGGGCAGGGCCGACGCGCCGACCGCCTCGGTGGCGGCGATCTCCAGCTGGTGCGTCAGCTCGGCGCTGCCGGGACCCTTCGGGATGGTCGCCGCCGCTGCGGCTTCCATGGCATCGGCCAGGTGCTCCAGCCCGGCGGCGACGTCCGTGTCGAGGGATATCCCGGCGACGCCCTCGGCGATCCGCTGGCGTCGGTCGCCCATGATCGAGGCGCGCGCTGCGTGGCCGGCGTCGGTCAGACGCACCCGGGTGACGCGCCGGTCGCGCTCGTCGGGCTCGAGCGTCAGCAGGCCGCGCTCGGACAGCCGATGGAGCTGGCGGCCCGTGGCCGGCAGGGTGACGGCGATGCGCTGCGCGATCTCGCCGACCGCCAGGCCATCCGGTCGGTCGCCGAGGATGACGAGCACGCGCCACTGCGGGAAGGTCAGGTCGAGGCCCGGCCGGGCGCGACCGAGCGAGGCATTCGTCATGGCCACGCCGGCGATCACGATGCGTTCGAGTGCGTTGACGACCTGGGTGTCAGCCACCGGGTCCTCCTCCTGT
>JBKHXL010000023.1:0-68254 GCA_046566045.1 Candidatus Limnocylindria bacterium | reverse complement strand
GACATCGTGCGCGGGGTGCAGCGCTACCAGGAGATCGGCTGCGACCTGCTCATCTTCGACTTCCGCATGCGCTTCCCGGACTGGCTCGAGCAGATCGAGATCCTCGCCCGTGACGTCCTGCCTCGCGTCAGCGAGCCGGCCCCCGTCGGGGCCTGACCCCGCCTCCCCGTACCGTGAGCGCCGCGGGCGTCCCCCCACCCGCGGCGCTCACCACCCTCGCCGACGTCCACACGCCCGGCGTCCCCACCGACCCTCGCGCCAAGGAGACCGGCCCGTGAAGACGACCACCTCGACCCAGGTCACGCACTACGAGATCCAGAAGAAGCGTCGCGAGTCCCTGCTCGAGGAGTGGCGCGGCTACCACAAGACGATCATCAAGCGTACTGACGTCGAGCTGCTGGAGTCGCCGGCCCGGCGCGGCCGCCGCGGCGTGTACGCCGGCTGGGACGGCGACCGCCCGACCAAGAACCTCGACGCCACGCTGCACGAGCTGGACCCCGGCGTGACCACGACCATCCATCGCCACTCGTGGGACGCGATCATGTTCGTCGAGTCCGGCTCGGGCTGGACCGAGATCGACGGCCAGCGCATCGAGTGGCAGCCGTGGGACACGCTTCACCTGCCGAGTTGGGCCTGGCATCGCAGCGGCAACGACGGCGACAAGCCCGCCGTGTTCCACACCTGGAGCGTGCAGCCGATGCTCGAGCAGTTCGGCGTGGCCCTGCTGGAGGAGGGCGGCGACACCCCCGTGGCCGAGCTGCCGCCCCGGCCCGCCCAGGTCGAGGCGCTGGAGGGGTCCGACCCGTACGCCCGCCGCACCCAGCGCCTCGCCCGACAGTGGGAGGGGACGGAGAGCGCGCGCCTCATCACCCGCTTCGAGGACGTTCGCGGCCTCGTCACCAAGCGCGGGGCGCGCAGCCTGTTCATGGTCGACACGTCGATCGGCTACCACACGGCCGGGCTGAGCGCGGTCATGCACGAGCTGGCGCCCGGCCTGTACCAGTCGCGCCACCGCCACGGCGGCGAGGCCTGGCTGTACGTCATCTCCGGCAACGGCCACAGCGAGATCGACGGGGTCAGCCACCCGTGGGAGGCCGGCGACCTCATCGTCGTCGACCACTGGCAGTGGCACCAGCACTTCAACGACAGCACCGAGCGGACCGCCCGCCTCGTGCGCATCCACAACTTCGACGCCCTGTACGACATGATGCGGATCCTGCTCGATCCGCTCAACCTGTTCGAGGAGCTGCCGACGCTCGACGCCCCCGACCTGACGGGCGTGGTCTGGCCGGATCACCTCGAGGGGCGGCCGGAGGCCTAGGGGATGCCCGCCATCACGGTGCCGCCCGGGGTCGAGGGCATCGCCGGCATCACGGAGTTGCCCGACGAGGCGTGGCAGGACCGCTGGGATCGGATCATGGTCCCGGCCGCGCTCAAGGACCGGCTCCTCAACTACCTGCTGTTCTCGCTGCGTCATCGCGGCGGCCTGAGCATGGTCGGGCTGCCGGTCCACGGCCTGGTCGTCCTGTCCGGCCCGCCCGGGACCGGCAAGACCACGCTGGCGGCCGGGCTCGCCGACCAGGCGGCCCGGGCGCTCGGGGCGCCGCTGATCTTCGTGGACATCGATCCGCACGTGTTTCCGAGCCAGCTCCTGGGCGAGAGCCAGCGAGCCGTGGCGCGCCTGTTCGAGCGCACCCTGCCCGACCTCGCGCGACGCGGCCATCCGATGGTCGTCCTGCTCGACGAGGTCGAAGCGCTCGCGCCCAGCCGCTCCCGGGCATCGCTCGAGACCAACCCGGTCGACGTGCATCGGGCGACCGACGCCGTCCTGGCCGGGGTCGACCGGGTCGCGCGCGCCTGGCCGAACGTGACGTTCCTGGCGACGACCAACTACCAGGCCGGCGTGGACGGTGCGTTCCTGTCGCGGGCCGACCTGGTCGAGCAGGTCAGTCTGCCCGGGGCCAGTGCCATCCGGTCGATCATGGCCGACACGCTGCGCGAGGTCGGGGCCGACGCCACCGGCGCTGACGCGGACCTCGACGCCCTGGCCCAGGCGTGTTCCGAGGTCGCGCTCGACGCACGCCAGGTGCGCAAGCTCGTGCTGCGCACGATCGCCTCGGACCGTGCCCTCGCGCTGGAGCCGGCCGGCGTCACCGCCGCACGCGTGCTGGCCGTGCTGCGGGCCACGACCGTCGAGGGCGGACCCGGGTGACGACCGCTGCCGCGCCGCCCGCGTCGGACGGCTCGACCGCCATCCCGCGGGAATCGCTCCTGCTCGCGGGCTCGATCTTCCTGGTCATCGCCGCCACCAACATCCTGACCCCGCTGCTGCCGGCCATCCGCGACGACTTCGGGGTCAGCATCTCGACCGCGGGGGTGATCGTCGGCTCGTACGGGCTGGCTCGCCTGGCCGTTGACCTCCCCGCCGGCTTCCTGGCCGACCGGGTCGGACATCGGCGCCTGAGCGTGATCGCCTTCGTCGTCCTTCTGGCGGCCTCACTGCTGGGGCTGTTCGCCGGCAGCGTCGAGATCCTCATCGTGGCTCGGCTCGGCGGCGGCATCGCGGTCGGCATCCTGGCCACGGTCATCCTGTCGGCCCTGAGCGCCACCGCCTCGCCCGCCAACCGCGGCAAGGTGATGAGCCTGTTCCATGTCGCCAACAACACCGGCATCGCCCTGTACCCGATGGTCGGCGGCCTCGTCGGCCTGGCGCTCGGCTGGCGGGCGACCTTCGCGGTGACCGCCGTCCTGGCAGTCGTCGCCGCGGTCGTCCTGCTGCCGCTGCTCCTGCGCATCTCGTTCGACGGCACGGGCGGCGGCAAGCGCGGCTCGTCGGACCCGGACCGGATCCTGCACGGACGCGACCGCCAGCAGGCCATCGTCGTCACCAACCTCGGCGTCGTCGCCAACATGATCCACCGGCACGGCTTCCGGAACACCATCCTGCCGCTGTACGCCGCCACCTCGCTGGGGCTCGGCGGCGTGTCGATCGCCACGGCCATCGCCCTGATGTCGGTGACCGGCCTGCTCGTCGCGACCCCGGGCGGCATGCTCGGCGACCGGCTCGGACGGCGCCAAGTGATCACGGCCGGCCTGGCCGCCGTCGCCGTCGGCGACCTCGTGTTCATCCTGACCGGCGACCTGCTGACGTTCCTCCTGGCCGCCGCGCTGATCGGCTTCGGCGACTTCTTCACGAGCTCCCAGACGGCGCTCCTGTCCGAGGTCGTGCCGGCCGAGGACCGCACCAAGGTGCTGTCCACATACCGCTTCTCGGCCGACCTCGGCGCGCTCATCGGCCCGGTCCTGCTGGCCATCGTGATGGACGTGTCCAACGCCCAGACGGCCATCGTCGTGGCCGCCGCGATCCTGTTCAGCGCGTCCCTGGCGGCGCGCTTCGGTGTCCCCGATCCGCGCGTCGTCGAGACGCCGCGGCCCACCCCAGCCTGATGCACGAGGTGCCCCGATGACCCCCGACGACGTCGTTGCCCGGATCGACCGCGATGAGGTGGTCCAGCTCGCGCTGGCGCTCGGCAACATCGACAGCCCGACGGGCAGCGAGGGCCCGGCCGGGCAGTTCGTCTACGACTGGCTGGCCGCCAACGGCTTCGCGCCCCAGAAGTACGCGTTGACCGAGGAGCGCTTCAACGTCGCCGCGCGGCTTGACGGGACGGGCGGCGGCTTCAGCCTCATCTACAACGCCCACCTCGACACGACCCTCCGGCCCGACGCCGTCTGGTCGGCGCTCGATCCGCTCGATCCGTTGTACCACTCCGCGTGGGTCGACGGCGACGAGATCTACGGGGACGGCGTGGTCAACGACAAGGGTCCGATGGCGGCCTTCCTGGTGGCGGCCAAGGCGATCCGCGAGGCCGGCTACCCGCTCAAGGGCGACCTCATCGTGAGCGCCGTGGCCGGCGAGATCTCGCGCGAGCCGATCGAGGAGTGGCAGGGTCCGGCCTACCTGAGCAAGGACCTCGGGGCGCGCTTCATGGTGACCCACGGGGTCGTCGCCGACTTCGCCCTCGTGGCCGAGGGCACGGGCTTCGGCATCGTCGGGATCGAGCCCGGCAAGGCCCACTTCAAGGTCACCGTGCAGACCGACACACCGCGCTACTACACGCCGTACCTGCCGCGCCCGACGGGCATGGCCGATGCGCCCAACGCCATCGTGCGCACCGCCGCCGTCATCGAGGCGTTCGAGCGCTGGGCGTACGCCTACCAGCAGGCCAACACGTACCGGGGCGCCAACGGGACGATCGTGCCCAAGGCCAGCATCAACGCGATCCGCTCGGGCTACCCGTTCAACCTGACCAGCGCCCCGCAGCTGTGCTCGTTCTACGTCGACACGCGCATCCTGCCGGGCGCCAACCCGATGGATCTGCGCGACCAGCTGCGCGGCGTGCTGGCGGAGGTCGGCGTGGTCGGCACGGTCGAGCTGTTCCTGTACCGCCCGGGCTTCGAGGCGACCGGCGCCGAGCGCCTGATCGAGACCGTGCGGCGCTGCCACGACCAGGTCTTCGACACGCCCCCCGCGATCGTCGGCGACCCGGTCACCAGCATGTGGCGCGACACCAACGCGTTCAATGAGCTGGGCATCCCGGCCATCAGCTACGCCCCGCGCTCGGCGGCCCATGCCGCCCGCAAGTCGTTCAAGGTCAAGGACCTCCAGGACGCCGCCATCGCCTATGCTCGGATCGCCATGGACCTGTGCGACCAGGAGCGACCCGCCGGCACGCCGCTGGGCGCGCACCTCAACCGTGCCATCGCGGCGAGCGTCGCCGAGCGGCCCACGGCCTGACGAAGGGAGGGGGATGGCGGCCCGGACCGGTCATTACGCGACCCTGGAGCTCGATCCCGCGGCCACCCCGCGCGAGATCCGAGCGGCCTATCGGCGCCTCGCCCGGGCAACCCATCCGGACGGCAACGCCGGCGACCCCGCCCTCGAGCGGCGGTTCAAGAAGATCGCCCGCGCGTACGAGGTCCTGAGCGACCCGAAGCGGCGTAAGGCCTACGACGAGCGCTCGACCGTCGGGCGGTTCGCGGCGCCCGGGACCGGCGGGCCGGCGACGTTCACGGTCGATTCGGGCCCGCTCTATCACAGCGACCTCGGGCACCACAGCGACTTCTACCAGCAGGGCGACCCGCTGTCCGTGGCGGAGGCCGCCGTGCTCGTCCGGCGCGATGGCGGCTGGCTGCGCCGGGCGATCCGCACCGGGCGGTTGCGCGCCACGCACGGCCCGCAGGGGTACCTCCTGCGCCGCCGCGACGTCGAGCGCCTGGACCGCACGGCCCCGCGCCGGACGAAGATGGTCGTCCCGGAGGATCGTGAGGAGATGGATACAAGTGAAGCCTGATTGGGTACAATCACCTCGACCGCACGATGCCATCGTCGGATCGATCGATGACCATGGAGGACGACGATGACGACGATCGGCTACGCCGCGATGCTCGAGCAGTTCCACCCCACCGACCTGCTCGACTGGTGCGCCCAGGCGGAGGCGGCCGGCTTCGAGGCCGGGTTCATGGTCAGCGAGCACTTCCACCCGTGGACGCCCCAGCAGGGCCAGAGTGCGTTCGCCTGGTCCTTCATGGGCGCGCTCGGGCAGCGCACGTCGCTCAACTTCGGGACGGCCGTGACCTGCCCGGGCTTCCGATACCACCCCGCCGTCATCGCCCACGCCGCGGCGACGCTCGGGGCCATGTACCCCGGGCGGTTCTACCTGGGCCTGGGCGCCGGTGAGGCGCTCAATGAGCACGTGATCGGTGGCGAGTGGCCGGAGATCGGCATCCGCAGCGCGATGATGTTCGAGTCGATCGAGATCATCAACAAGCTGTTCAGCGGCAAGGTCGTCAAGCACAAGGGCGAGCACTTCACGCTCGAGAGCGCGCGCCTGTACACGATCCCGCCGGAGGACCGGCGCGTGCCGGTCTACGTCGCCACGGCCGGTCCGATCAACGCCAGGAAGACCGGCAGGTTCGCCGACGGGATCATCACCGTGGGCGCCGCCGACGAGAAGATCGCGATGCTGTGGGACAAGTACGAGGAGGGCGCCAGGGAGGCCGGCAAGGACGTCACCACCTCGCCCAAGCTGCTCCAGATCCACGTGTCCTGGGCGCGCACCGACGAGCAGGCGATCGAGAACGCGATGGTCGAGTGGCCCAACGGCGGGATGGCCTTCCCCAAGCAGGACATCAAGAACCCCGAGGACTTCGCCGCGATGGCGAAGCTCGTCCGGCCGGAGCACTTCAAGAACCGGGTCCTGATGACCAGCGACCTCGAGGCCCACACGAAGCACATCCAGCACTACGTGGACATGGGCTTCGACGAGATCCACCTGCACAACGTCGGGCGGGACCAGGCCGAGTTCATCGAGGTCTTCGGCACGGAGGTCATCCCCAACCTGCGCCTCGGCGGCTAGGGTCGGTCGCGCTCCCGCGAGCGGGCGACCACCACGGCGCTCACGGCGACGGTCAGCCCGGCCGCCGCCACCACCCCGGCCGAGCCCGTCGCCACCGCGACCGAGCCGGCCGCCAGCGGGATGACGACCTGGCCGACCCGGTTGCCGAGCAGGCGCAGCGACATCGCCGTGCCGCGCGACCCCTCCATCGCCCGGGCGGCCACCCATGACATCGTCATCGGCTGGCACACGCCCAGGGTGACCCCGGCGATGGCCATGACCAAGAACATGGCGGGCAACGGGACGAGCGCCAGGGCGACCACCGACACGGCGGCCACCATCAGGCTGCCGAGCATCAGCCGCTCGCGCCCGAGGCGGTCCACGAGCTGGCCGAGGAACAGCCGCGACACCATCGACGCCCCGGCGCGGACGGCCAGCAACGCCCCGATGGTGGCGACGCTGATGCCGCGCTCCTCGCCGAGCACCGGGAGGTAGACGACCAGCACGTCCATCGTCGCCAGCACGGTCATGCTGGCCAGCATCGCCGGCGCCATCCCGGGCATGCGCAGGATCGACAGGACCGGCGGCCTCGGGGGTGCGACGGCGGGGCGCGGCGTGGTCGGGCCCGGGTCGCGTCGCCACTGCAGCACGATGAGCGGGATGGCCAGTGCGGCAAGGCCAGCCCCGAAGGCGAGCGCGAGCGCCGTGCCGTCGGGGGAGCCGGAGCCGGCGATCAGGCCGGCCGCCGCCGGGCCGATGAGCTGGCCGAGCGATGCCACGAACGACAGGTTGCCGAAGCGGCGGTCGTACGAGCCGGCCGTGCTGCGGCTGGCGACCAGGGTCTGGTCGGCGACCACGAACACGAGCTGGCTGAGGCCCAGCAGCCCGATGCACAGGATGAGCGCCAATGGCGAGCCGACGACGGCCAGGGCGGCCGCGGCCAGGCCCAGGCTGACGGTCGACGCGAGCAGGAACGGGAACTCGCCGTGGCGGTCGATGCGCCGCCCGATCGACAGGGCGAGGAGGACCGGTGCCACGGCGAAGGCCGCGGCGACGATCCCCAGGGAGCTCGCGGACATCCCGATCTCGAGCGCCCGATAGGAGGCCATCGGGCGGGCCACCGCGGGGGCCGCCTGGAGCAGGGTCGCGACGACCAGCAGGCCCAGGAACCAGCGTGTCGCGGCGCTCGGCCCGCGCGACCCGGCGCCGGGCATCAGGCCAGGCCCGCGACGACATCGGCGAGGCGGTCGATGAGCTCCGGGTCGGGTGCGCATGGCCGCAGCACGAACTCGTCCACGCCCATCGCGCGCTGGCGATCGAGCAGGTCGCGAAGGGCCCCGGGCGTGGTCGGGATGCCGCGCAGCCGGCGTTCGGCGAGGGCCGGATCGAAGGCGTACGCGGAGCGGATGTAGTCGGCTGCCTGGCGATCCGCATCCGGCCCGAGGGCGACGTAGCTCGAGCCGACCCAGCGCGGGGCCCCGTCCCGCCCGGCGGCGCCCCAGGCCGCGACGATCTGCCGCCACAGGTCCGCCATGCGGGCCGGATCGCCACCACCCGGCGCCATGAACCCGTCGCCGTGGGCCGCGATGCGTCGGGCCACCGCCGCGACGTAGCCGCCGATCAGGAGCTCGGGGCGGCCGGCCGCTGCCGACGACACGCCGATCGCGCCGATCCCCGCGGCCTCGTCGAGCGGCTCGCCCGCCCACAGTCGACGCAGGATCGGCAACTGCGCATCGAGCCGGCGGCCGCGCGCGGCGAAGTCCGCGCCGGTCGCCAGGTAGTCGTCGGGGCGGACGCCGACGCCGAGGCCGAGGCTCAGCCGTCCGCGCGACAGGGCGTCGATCGAGGCGGCCTGACGAGCGAGCAGGGTCGTCTCCCGCGTCGGCGCGATGACGACGCCGGCGAGCAGTCGGACGCGCGAGGTGACGCCGATCACGGCGGCCAGGGCGACGAGCGGCTCGTGCGCCGCCGCGACCACGCGATCGAGCACGGCCAGGCTGGAGAAGGGGCCGGCATCCGTCCGTGCCGCCCACTCGAGCATCGCCTCGGGTGGGAGCGCCACCGCCCGCGTCGGCAGCCCGATCCCGACGCGCATCAGGCCACCCGGCGCCGGCTCACGGCAGCGCGAGCGAGCGTGCCGCGACCTCGCCGACCAGGATGGCCGCGAGGTTCGTGTTGGCGTGCGGGACGGTCGGGAGGACCGAGGCGTCGGCGACCCACAGGCCCGCGACCCCGTGGACCCGCAGGTCCGCGCCGACGACCGCGCCCGGGTCGTCGGGCGGGCCCATCCGGCACGTGCCGACCCCGTGGTAGTAGCTGATGTAGCTGGCCAGGATGTGCTCCATCGGGTCCTCGTCCGGACCCGGCGACAGGAGCGGACCGTAGAAGGCGGCCAGGGCCGGCCGCCGGACCAGGCGCTGGACCAGCTCGAACCCGCCGAGCATGGCGGCCCGATCGTCGGGATGCTCCAGCAGCGCCGGCTCGACGATCGGCAGTTCCCCGGGATCGTCCGAGGCGAGGCGGACCACGCCCCGGGAGCGATGCTCCAGCAGGCGGATCGAGACCGGCAACAGCGGCGGCATGCCCGCCATCCGGATCGACGGCTGCATGAACACGTGCAGGTCCGGGGTCGGGGCCGCATCGTCGCTGCGGGCGATCAGCCTGACCTTGGGGATGACGTAGTCCTCGCGCAGGTCGGTCGTCCCCTGGAACGTGATGTACACGACGGCGTGATCCTGGTAGCCGCGCCCGACGCCGTCGCGCGCGATCCGCTGCTCGATGCCGTGCGCGGCGAGCTCGTCGGCCGGCCCGATCCCCGACAGGAGCAGGACCTGGGGCGAGTGGAAGACGCCGGCGGCCAGCACGACCTGCGGCGCGCTGACGGTCCGCGCGACGCCGTCGGGCCCGACCAGCGAGACGCCGCCCACGCGGTCGCCGTCGAGCTCGACGGCGCCGACCGTCGTGTCGGCCATGACGGTCAGGTTCGGCCGGGCCCGGGCCGCCTCCAGGTAGGCGACGGCGGTCGACTGCCGGACGCCATCGCGCACGTTGTACGGCGAGGCGCACACGCCGAGCGGCTCGGGTACGTTCAGGTCGTCACAGCGGGGCAGCCCGAGCTCGGCGGCGGCCTCGACCAGCGCCCGGACCGGCGGATCGACACCGTCGTCGAGGCGATAGCTGCGCTCGAGGTGGAGCGGCCCGCCGCGTCCGTGGAGCGGGTCGTCACCGAAGTCCGGGTCGTCCTCGATGGCCCGCAGCAGGGGCAGCATCGCGTCGTACGACCAGGCCGCGCCCCCGTACGCGGCCCAGGCCGCGAAGTCGGCCGCCATGGGGCGCACCACCGCGAGGTTGTTGATCGACGACCCGCCGCCCATGATCCGGCCGGACAGGAGCGGGAAGGACGAGCCGTCCGGGCGCTCGACATCGTACATCCGGACGTAGGGCGACTCGAGGACGAGCTCCTGCTGGCGCTTGGGATCCGCGACCACGCCGGGGACGGGCTGCGGGTCGGGTCCGGCCTCGACCAGCAGGACGCGGCGAGCGGGATCCTCGCTCAGGCGCGCGGCCACGACGCAGCCCGCCGTCCCGCCACCGACGACGATGACGTCGAACCCGATCACCGGGGCGCGGCCTCGAGGCGGTCGCGCAGGCAGCGCGTGACCTGGCCGATCATCACCCCGGCCGTGGCGCGCAGGACCATGTCACCGATGATGGCCAGGCGCCCTTTCGTCGTCACGGTCGCCCGATAGGTCAGCGTCGTCCCGGACGCGGTCTCGGTGAGGGCCGCCTCGACGTGCGCCAGGACGCGGCTGCGGGTGATGGAATCGGTGCCCTCGACATCGACCACGAGGTCGGCGGGGAAGTCCGCGCGCGTCGTCACCGAGCGGAAGCTGAAGTCGCCGTCGAGCGGACCGACGGAGGCGCGGACGGTCCCCTCGAACGTCGTCGGGTCCACCTGGCGCACGGCGCTCACCCCGGGGACGCAGGCGGCGAGGTCGGTCGGGTCGACGAGCACCGCCCAGACCGCGTCGGCGGGGGCGGCGATGTCGATCGACCCGTCAAGCTTCATCGGCCGTCGCTCCCGTGCAGGCCGCCGACACCGCCGCCGCGACCGTGTTGTTGTCTACATCACCCATCATATTGCATACAAGTCTTGGCCGAAGCCGGCGGGCCTGTCCGGGCCGAGCCCGGTCAGTCGACCGCCGTCGCGGCGAGCGCGGTCGCCGCCCGCCACCCGTCGTGGAACGAGTTGAAGAGCGGGGCCGGGGCGAGGCGGACGATGTCGGGCTCGCGCACGTCGCCGACGACCCCTCGAGCCTCGATCGCCCGATGGCGGGCAGCGGCGCCCGTCACTCGCAGCGACAGCTGCGCCCCGCGGGCGGCCGGGTCGCGCGGGGTCAGGAGTGTCACATCGGGGACGAGCGCGTCGAGGAGGGCCTCCAGGTAGCCGGTCAGGGCCACCGAGCGCCGGCGGAGTACAGGCATCCCCACCTCGTCGATGAGGGCGAGGCCGACCCCGACCGGCACCAGCGACAGCACGGGCGGTGTCGAGACGCGGTAGCCGTCGGCGCCCGGCGCGGGCTCGAACCGCTCGGCCATCCGGAAGCGGGTGGCCGGCTCGTTGCCCCACCAGCCGGCGAGGGGCGGGACCCGCCCGTGGTGGCGCTCGTGGAGGAACAGCTGGGCCGGCGCGCCAGGCCCGGCGTTGAGGTACTTGTAGGTGCACCACGCGGCGCCGTCCACACCGGCGTCGTGCAGGGCGAGCTCGACGTTGCCGGCCGCATGGGCCAGGTCCCACAGTGCCACGCCGCCCGCCTCGTGGATCGCGCCGGTCAGGGCGGGCACGTCGAGCGCCTGGCCGGTGGCATGGTTGACCCCGGCCAGCAGGGCGGCGGCCAGGCGGTCGCGATGCTCGTGGATGGCGGCGGCCAGGTCGTCCGGCCGAACGGCCGCCTCGCCGGCCCGCGGTCGGACGACGATCCGATGGCGTTCCGGGTCGAGGCCGTGGTGGCGCAGCTGCGAGTCGACGACGTAGCGGTCCGACGGGAATGTCGGCGCATCGACGAGGATGGCGGTGCGCCGCCCCGACGGGCGATAGAACGCAGCCAGCAGGAGGTGCAGGTTCACGCTCAGGCTGTTGGCGGTCGTGACCTCCACCGGCCGGGCGCCGACGATCCGCCCGGTCGCCTCCGCCCACGCGCGCTCCATGTCGAGCCAGCCGCCGTCGCGGGCGAACCACCCGTCCACGGCCCGGCCCGCCCATCGATCGAGCACGGCCAGGACCGCCTCGCGCGAGGCGGTCGGCTGGGGGCCGAGGGAGTTGCCCGCCAGGTAGGCCAGCGGCCGTCCGTCCCGGTCGACGGGAAGCCGGAACCGCTGTCGCAGGATGGCCAGCGGGTCGGCGGCGTCGATCTCGCGCGCGGTCGCCTCGCCAGCCTCGCCCGCCGCGGTGCCGCGGGCGCCGTCGGTCACAGCCGGACGCGCGGGGGCGAATCCCGTTCGAACATGTGGACCGTGTCCACGAAGCGCACCTGCTTGGTCTGGTAGGCCATCACCAGCGAGTGGGTCCGCGCCCCGCCGCCGAAGAAGCGGACGCCCTCGAGCAGGTCGCCCGCGGTCACGCCGGTCGCGGCGAACACGAGCTCCTCGCCGGGGGCCAGGTCCTCCGTCGTGTAGACCCGGTCCTCGTCGCCGTGGCCCATCCGCGCGCCGCGTTCGCGTTCCTCCGCGCTTCGATAGCGGAAGCGGGCCTGGATCTCGCCACCGAGACAGCGCAGGGCGGCCGCCGTGATGACGCCCTCGGGTGCGCCGCCGATGCCCATCACGGCGTGGACGCCGGTGCCGGACACGGCGCACGAGATCGCGGCCGACAGGTCGCCGTCGCCGATGAGCTTGATCCGTGCGCCGGCGGCGCGGACCTCGGCGATCAGGTCGTCGTGGCGGGGACGCTCCAGGATCACGACCGTGATGTCGCCGACGCGCCGCCCGAGGGCCTCGGCGATGCGCCCGAGGTTCTCGGTCGGGCTCTCCCGGATGTCCACCTTGCCGGCCGCCGGCGGACCGACGCACAGCTTGTCGAGGTAGGTGTCCGGCGCATGGGTGAGGCCGCCCGCCTCGGACGCGGCGAGGACCGTGATCGCGCCCGCCTGGCCGTGGGCGACGAGGTTGGTTCCCTCCAGCGGGTCCACGGCGATGTCGACGGCGGGGACGTCCGTGGCGCCATCATCGTGCCGCCCGACGCGCTCCCCGATGTACAGCATCGGGGCCTCGTCGCGCTCGCCCTCGCCGATGACGATGCGACCGGCGAACTCGATCTCGTCCATCGTGCGGCGCATCGCCTCGGTCGCGGCCGCGTCGGCCTCGTCGCGGGCGCCGCGTCCCATGAACCGCGCCGCCTCGATGGCGGCCGCCTCGGTCACGCGGACCATCTCGAGGGCCAGGAGCTGTTCCACGTATGCCTCCCCGTGATCACGGTATGCCGGGCGCTCCGGCCGATTGTGTCCGTTGTCTAGATGATTGTATCCATCGTGGCCGCGCTCAATGGCGAAAGTGGCGCCGGCCCGTGAAGACCATCGCCAGGTGGTGCCGGTCGGCGACCTCGATCGCCATCTCGTCGCGGATCGAGCCGCCCGGCTGGATGATGGCTTTCACCCCGGCCTGGGCTGCCGCGGCGATCCCGTCCGGGAACGGGAAGTACGCATCGGAGGCCATGACCGCCATGCGGGCCCGGTCGCCGGCGCGCCGCAGGGCGATCTCGACCGACACCTGGCGCGACGCCTGGCCGGCCCCGATCCCGACCGTCGCGCCGTTGCGCGCCAGGACGATCGCGTTCGAGCGGACGTGCCGGACCGCCCGCCAGGCGAACAGCAGATCGGTCAGTTCCTCGAGCGTCGGGCGGCGCTTGGTGACGACCTGGAGGTGACCGCGATCGAGGCCGAGATCGTCGAGGCTCTCGACGAGCAGCCCGCCGGCGATGCGCTTGAAGTCCAGGTTGGCGATGCCGTAGTCGCGCATGCCCTCGGTCGGGTCGGGCGGGACGGCCAGGATCTCGAGGCCGCTCTTGGCGCGCAGCAGGCCGATCGCGGCCGGGCTGAACGACGGCGCCACGACGGCCTCGTAGGAGTTGGCGGCGATCTCCCGCGCGGTCGCGCCGTCGAGCTCGCGATTGACCGCGACGATCCCGCCGAACGAGGCGACCGGATCCGTCTCGAGGGCGTGCCGGTAGGCCTCCACCAGTTCGTCGTGCGAGGCGAGGCCGACCGGGTCGGTGTGCTTGACGATGGCCACGGTCGGCGCCGTGTAGTCGCGGGCGATGCGATAGGCCGCGTCGAGATCGAGCAGGTTGTTGAACGACGGGCGCCCGCCCTGCAGCTGGGTCGCGTCGGCGAGCGTGCCGCTGCGGTGGGTCGTCTCGCGGTAGAACGCCGCGCGCTGGTGCGGGTTCTCGCCGTAGCGCAGGTCGTCCACCTTCTCCAGCACCAGCGCCAGGCGGCGCGGGAACTGGTCGCCGGCGATCTGGTTGAGGTAGGCCGCGATCTCGGCGTGATACGCCGCGACCGTGCTGAACGCCTCGGCCGCCAGGCGGGCCCGGGTCTCGGCGCTGACCATGCCGCGCTCGCGGATCTCGTCGACGACGAGGTCGTACTGGTCCGGCGACGACACCGCGGTCACGCCGGCCGCGTTGCATGCCGCGGCCCCGAGCAGCGCCGCCCCGCCGACATCGATCAGCTCGATCGCCTCGTCGATGGCGACGAGCCGGGCCCCGACCGCCGGTGCGAACGGCTTGACGTTGACCACCACCAGGTCGATCGTGCCGATGCCCTGGGCCTCCAGCTCGGCCAGCTGCTCGGGCACGTCGCGGCGAGCGAGGATGCCGGCGTAGACGGCCGGGTGGAAGGTCTTGACCTGGCCACCGACGAGCGGCGGGCCCTGGGTGAGGTCGCTGACGCTGTCTGCCTCGACGCCGTCGGCGGCGAGGGCCTCGCGCGTCCCGTCCGTGGCGACAAGGCTGACCCCGAGCTCTCGCAAGCGTCGCGCGAAGGACGAGATGCCGTCGCGGTCGGCGACTGACAGCAGGGCTCGCACGGCGGACTGTTCCTCCCATCCCGGCACGGGCGGCGCGGCGACGGCCGGGGTCGGCGTGGAACCCGGACGGGGCATCGGCGGCGCCTGTCCGCCCGGCCCGAGTATAGCGTCCGGCATGGCATACTCCCGCCACGTCCCAAGCCCGCGCCATGGATGAGGCCGCCGCGTGACCCTGCTCCCCTGGGAATACCTGTTCGAGTCGTTCAGCAGCCGGAACTTCCCGGACCTGTTCCATGCGACCTGGATCTCGTCGCTGGTCCTGCTCGTCGTCCTGGCCGTCCTGTACAACGTGCGCACGCGCTCGCTGCACAAGCATCAGCCCTACGTCGACATGTGGGAGTGGATGTGGTGGACCGGGCTGATCACGTTCGGGATGCTCATCGTCGAGGCGCTGTTCGTGTTCGACTTCATCCTCGTCCTGCTGACGATGATCATCGGGCTGGGCACGCTCGTCTGGATCCGCTTCGTGCGCTTCCCGCCGATGCTGCGCATCCACGAGCAGCGGCTCGCCCGCGAGCGCTACTACAGCAAGCAGAAGTTCGCCGACCCCGAGGCGACCATCCGCCGCCGCGGCGGCCGCCGCCAGCCGCGCCGCCGCCGCCGCTAGGCCGTGCCCATCGAGATCCGGCGGTTCGGTGTCGGCCACCGGCGCGCCGACGGACCGCCCGGGACCGTCGCGGTGCGCGACCAGGTCATCCACAGCGACGCGTCGCTGACCATCACCGAGCTGGCCTTCGCGCGCGGCGGACGGATCGAGCCGTACGCCAGCCCCAACCCGATCTGGTTCATCTGCATCGAGGGCGGCGGCTGGGTCGGCGTCGGCGATGAGCGCGCCCGGGTCGCCGCCGGCGAGGCCGTGCGCTGGCCGGCCGACGTGCCCCACGCCGCGTGGACGGAGCACTCGGAGATGCGCGCGTTCACGGTCGAGGCCACGGCGGGCGACGGGACGCTCGAGGGTCGCGCCGTGGAGCTCCTGGCCGATCCGCCAGCGGACCGTGATCGGCCCCGGCCGCGCCCGATCGAACCGGACGCCGGCGAGCCGGCCTGAGCGGCCGCCGCCGGCCGCTCAGCGTGCGACGACCGCGCCCAGCTGCGACAGGACCCGGGCCGTCGCACCCCACACGGTCAGCCCGTCCACGGTGTAGGTGCCGAACCGGAGCGGCCAGTCCCGGACGGTTCGCTCGACGATCCGGATCGGCCGCTCCGGCAGGAACTCGGCCAGACCCGGCGCCAGGATGCGGACCACCTCGCGCGGGTCCGGCACCAGGACGGGCACGCGCTCGGCGACGGCGACGACCGGCGTGACCGCGAAGTCGCTGACCGGGATCCACAGCGGGTCGAGCCGGCCGACGACCCGGACACCGGCCGAGACGGGGTCCAGTCCGACCTCCTCGGCCGCCTCGCGCAGCGCGGTGCTCTCCTCGTCGCGGTCCTCCGGCTCGGCCTTGCCACCCGGGAAGCTGACCTCACCGGAGTGATGGCCGTCGTGGCTGGCCCGCTCGATG
The DNA here is from genome assembly GCA_046566045.1 of Candidatus Limnocylindria bacterium. Lineage (GTDB taxonomy): Bacteria > Chloroflexota > Limnocylindria > Limnocylindrales > CSP1-4 > SPCO01. The sequence continues at coordinate 52,266 of JBKHXL010000023.1, read as the reverse complement.
AGGACGACGCGGGCGAGCCCCTGCGGGTCGGGATGCACGAGCACGAGGACCGACGCCGGACGACCCGGCCGGCCGGTCGGCGGCTCGCGCCGCGTCGGGCGCTCGGGGTCGCCGAGGAGGATCGCCTCGAGCGCGTCGGACGGGGCCGGCAGGACGTCCGGCAGGATCTCCAGGCGAGCGGCCGCCTCGTCGAAGCGCACGATGGGGCGGCCGGCCCGACCGCTAGTTGACGAGCTCGCCGCCGTCGTCGCGAGGACGACGCGTCGGCGGCAGGTCGAGCGGGGACGATGCGCCGCGCGAGCCGGCGCCCACGGCGTCCGCGTCGGACCGTGTCCGGGCGTCGCGCCGGTTGCCGTCGGCGACGACCGTCGAGCCCTCCGTCGAGAACACGATGGTGCCCGACACGAGGTCCGCGTCGGCGCGGATCGCGTCGCCCGGCCGGAACTCGCCGGCGACCAGCGCGCGGGCCAGCGGGTTCTCCACCAGGCGCTGGATCGTCCGCTTCAGGGGGCGCGCCCCGTAGGCCGGATCCGTGCCCTCGCGGACGACCAGCGCGCGCGCCGCCGGGGTCAGCTCGAGCCCGAGGTCCTGCTCGGCGAGGCGCCGGGCCAGGTCGGCCAGGAGCAGATCCACGATGTGGCCGAGGTCGTCCTCGGTCAGGGCGTGGAACACGATGACCTCGTCCACGCGGTTGAGGAACTCCGGTCGGAACTGCTGGCGAAGGACTTCGGTGACGTCGCGCTTCATCGCCTCGTACGCCGCGTCACCGGACCGCCCGGACGCCGCCGCGATGGCGGCCGAGCCGATGTTGCTGGTCATGATGATGACCGTGTTCTTGAAGTCCACCGTGCGGCCCTGCGAGTCGGTCAGACGCCCGTCGTCGAGGACCTGGAGCAGGACGTTGAACACGTCCTGGTGGGCCTTCTCGATCTCGTCCAGCAGGACCACCTGGTACGGCCGGCGACGGACCGCCTCGGTCAGCTGCCCGCCCTCCTCGTAGCCGACGTAGCCGGGCGGCGCGCCGACGAGGCGCGACACCGCGAACTTCTCCATGTACTCGCTCATGTCGATGCGGACCATGGCGTGCTCGTCGTCGAACATGAACTCGGCCAGCGCACGCGCCAGCTCGGTCTTGCCGACGCCGGTCGGGCCGAGGAACAGGAACGAGCCGATCGGGCGACGCGGGTCCTTGAGCCCGGCCCGCGCGCGGCGGACCGCGTCGGCCACGGCCTGGACGGCCTCGTCCTGTCCGACCACGCGCTGGTGGAGGCGGGCCTCCATCTCGATGAGCTTGGCTGTCTCGCCCTCGAGCAGGCGACTGACCGGGATGCCGGTCCAGGCGCCGACGATCTCGGCGATGTCGTCGGCCCCGACCTCCTCCTTGAGCAGCGCGCCCGGGCCCTGCAGCGCGGTCAGCGCGGCCTCCTGCTCGTGGAGCCGGTCGGTCAGCTCCTTGTGGGTCCCGTACTTGAGCTCGGCCGCGGTGGCGAAGTCGGCCTCGCGCTCGGCCTGCTCGATGCGGACCTGGAGCTGCTCGAGCTCCGACTTGGTCGCCCGGATGGCGGCGATGGCGGCCTTCTCGGCCTGCCAGCGCTGCTGCATCCCGCCGGCCTCTTCCTCGATGTCGGCCAGCTCGCGCTCGAGGGCCTCGAGGCGGGCCTTGCTGGCGTCGTCCGCTTCCTTGCGCAGCGCCTCGCGCTCGATCTCCAGCTGGACACGCCGACGCTCGAGCTCATCGAGCTCGATCGGCATCGAGTCGATCTCCATGCGCAGCCGGCTGGCCGCCTCGTCGACGAGGTCGATGGCCTTGTCGGGCAGGAAGCGCTCGGTGATGTAGCGCTGCGAAAGAGTAGCCGCCGCGACGAGCGCGGAGTCCGTGATGCGCACGCCATGGTGCACCTCGTAGCGCTCACGCAGGCCGCGCAGGATCGAGATGGTCTCCTCGACCGTGGGCTCGTCGACCAGCACGGGCTGGAAGCGCCGCTCGAGGGCGGCGTCCTTCTCGATGTGCTTGCGGTACTCGTCGAGCGTCGTCGCGCCGATGGTGTGCAGCTCGCCGCGGGCGAGCATCGGCTTGAGCAGGTTGCTGGCGTCCATGGCGCCCTCGGCCGCGCCCGCGCCGACGACGGTATGCAGCTCGTCGATGAACAGCACGACCTGGCCGTCGCTGTCCTTGATCTCCTTGAGGACCGCCTTGAGCCGCTCCTCGAACTCGCCCCGGAACTTGGCTCCGGCGATGAGCGCGCCGAGGTCGAGCGCGACGACGCGCTTGTCCTTGAGCGTCTCCGGCACATCGCCGCGCACGATGCGCTGGGCGAGGCCCTCGGCGATGGCCGTCTTGCCGACGCCCGGCTCGCCGATGAGGACCGGGTTGTTCTTGGTGCGCCGGCTGAGGACCTGGATGACGCGCCGGATCTCGTCGTCCCGACCGATGACCGGGTCGAGCTTGCCGGCACGAGCCTCGGTGGTCAGGTCGCGACCGTACTTCTCGAGGGCCGCGTACGTGCTCTCCGGGTTCTGCGAGGTCACGCGCTGGCCGCCGCGGACGCTCTGGAGGGCCTGCAGGATGGCCTCCTTGCCCGCGCCGTGCCGGTCGAGGATGGCCTGGGCCTCGCCACCGACCTCGGCCACGCCGAGCAGCAGGTGCTCGGTCGAGACGTACTCGTCGCCGAGGCGGCGGGCCTCGGCCTCGGCCCGTTCGATGACCGCCTTGGCGCGTGGGTCGAGGGTCAGCGAGCCGCCCTGGATGCGCGCCCGCCGGGCGAGCGCGGCCGACACCTCGCCGCGGAACACCGGCAGGTCGACGCCGAGCCGGCGGAGGGTCTCGGCGGGGATGCCGTCATCGGGTTCGACCAGGGCGCCGAGCAGGTGCTCGGCGTCGAGGACGGGGCTCTGGAGGCGCTGGGCCATCTCCTGGGCGGCGACGACGGCCTCCTGGGCCTTCTGGGTGAAGCGATCGAGCTGCATGTCAGGACTCTCTGGTGCGTGGGTCGGGTTGGTCGACGAGATCGAGGAACGTGGCGGCCGCCTTGGCCGCCCTCGGGCTGAGGTCGGTCGGCAGGACGACGCGGACCCGGACGAGGACATCGCCGTGGCCGCCGCCCTTCATCCGGGGCATGCCCCGGCCGGTCAGGCGGAAGACCCGGCCGGTCTGGGTGCCGGGCGGGATGGTCAGCAGGACGCGCCCCTTGGGCGTTCGGACGGGCACCTCGGCCCCGAGCAGCGCCTCGCGCAGGGTGAGGCTCAGCTCGCGCTCGAGGTCGGCGCCCTTGCGCGTGAACACGGGATCGGGCTCCAGGCGCACGATCACGTACAGGTCGCCGCCGCCGGGGGCCTTGCCCGCCAGCCGGATGCGCGTGCCGGTGTCGGCACCGGCCGGGATGGTCACCTCGAGGCGCTTGCCGTCGACCTCGACCAGCCGGGTCGTGCCGTGGAAGGCCTCGTCGAGCGAGATCGCCGCGGTGGCCTCCGCCGACGGGCGGGGAGCGCTGCGGGTCGCGCCAGGGCGGCCACCGCCCGGGCGGTGGCCGGGGGACGAGCGCGCGCCGGCTGTGGGGCCGGACCCCGCGCCCGACAGGCCCATGCCGGCGAGGACGTCCTCGAAGGTCGGCCCGCCGGTCGCGCGTCGCCCACGCCCCGGGCCGCTGGCGGCGCCGGCCTCGCCCATCGTGCCCAGGTCGCCGTCGCCGCCGAAGAACATGTTGAAGAAGTCGCTGAACCCGCCGGCGTCGCCGGTCGAGCGAAACTCGTAGCGGACGTTCCCGCCCTGGGCGCCGCCGAAGCCCGCGAACGGACCCCCGGCCGCACCCGCCCCGCCGGCGCGCGCGCCCGCCCCGGCGGTCGCGCCGGCGCGCGCGTAGGCCTCCCAGTCGGACCCGAGGCGGTCGTAGAGCTTGCGCTTCTCGGGATCGGACAGGACGGCGTGCGCCTCGTTGATGTCCTTGAAGCGGCGTTCGGCGACCGCATCGCCCGGCTTCTTGTCCGGGTGATGCTCTCGGGCCTGCTTGCGGAAGGCCTTCTTGATCTCCGCGCTGGACGCGGTCCTCGGCACGCCGAGGGTCGCGTAGTAGTCCTTGTAGTCCATCAGGTACTCCGGGCCGGGCGGCCCGCCACCGTGCTGGTCGGAGCCGGGAGCGCCGGCTCAGTCGCCCCGCACGACGACCGGTGGCTGGTCGGTCGGCGGGAAGTCCGACCGCCGCACCCGGGGCTGGGCCTCGGGCGTGGGGTCGAGTGGATCGCTGCCCTTGACGATCTTGGCCGGCTCGCTGACGAGCGGCTTCGGCTTGCGCCGCAGGCCCGCCTCGAGCACCTGCTCCATCGAGTCCACGAGGACGAGCTTGATCGACTTGCGGATCTCCTCGGGGATATCCGGCAGGTCCTTCTAGTTCTTGCGCGGCAGGATGACGGTCCGGGCGCCCGACAGGTGGGCGGCCAGGATCTTGCTCTTGAGCCCGCCGATCGGCAGGACCCGGCCGCGCAGCGTGATCTCGCCGGTCATGGCCACGTCCTTGCGGACGGGGATCCCGGTCAGGGCGCTGACGATGGCCAGGGCCATGGTGATCCCGGCGGACGGACCGTCCTTCGGGATCGCGCCGGCCGGCACGTGGATGTGCAGGGTGTTCTGCTCGAAGACCTCGCGGGCGATGCCCAGGTCGCGTGCGTGGGCCCGCGTCCAGGACAGGCCCGCTCGCGCGGACTCGCGCATGACCTCGCCGAGCTGGCCGGTCAGGATGAAGTCCTCGCGGCCCTCCATCTTGGTGACCTCGATGGCGACGACGTCGCCGCCGACCTCGGTGACCACCAGGCCCGTGGCCGAGCCGACCTGGTCCTCGGGCTCCAGCTCGCCGTACTCGAAGCGCTGCGGGCCGAGCAGGTCGGCCAGCTTCTTCGGGTCCACCACCGTCTTGCGCTTGCGACCCTCGGCCACCTGGCGGGCGGTCTTGCGCATGACGTTGGCGAGCTCTCGCTCGAGGTTCCGGACGCCGGCCTCGTGCGTGTACGAGCGGACGAGCTCGGTCATCGCCGCATCGGTGACCTCGATGTGCCTGTCCTTGAGGCCGTGGTTGGTCATCTGCTTGGGGATGAGGAAGCGCTTCCCGATCTCGACCTTCTCGGTCTCGGTGTAGCCCGGCAGCTGGACGACCTCCATCCGGTCGCGCAGCGGGGCGGGGATGGGGTCGAGCAGGTTCGCCGTGGCGATGAACAGCACCTTCGACAGGTCGAACGGCACCTCCAGGTAGTTGTCCTGGAAGCTGTTGTTCTGCTCCGGATCGAGGACCTCCAGCAGGGCGGAGCTCGGGTCGCCGCGGAAGTCCATGCCGATCTTGTCGACCTCATCGAGCATGAACACGGGGTTGTTCGAGCCGGCGGTCTTGATGCTCTGGATGATCCGGCCGGGGAGCGCGCCGATGTAGGTGCGTCGGTGGCCCCGGATCTCCGCCTCGTCGTGGATGCCGCCGAGGCTCATGCGGACGAACTTGCGGCCCATCGCCCGGGCGATGCTCTTGCCCAGGCTGGTCTTGCCGACGCCGGGCGGGCCGACGAAGGCCAGGATCGGGCTGCGGATCTCCTCCGCCAGGGTGCGCACGGCGAGGTACTCGAGGATGCGCTCCTTGATCTTCTCGAGGCCGTAGTGGTCCTCGTCGAGGATGCGCGCGGCCTCCTTGATATCGAGCTGGTCGTCGGTGGACGTGCCCCACGGCAGGCCGACCAGCCAGTCCACGTAGGTGCGGATGACGCCGACCTCCGGGCTGGCCGACGGGATCCGGCTCATCCGGTCGATCTCCTTGATCGCCCGGGCCTTGATCTCCTCCGGCATGCCGGCGGCCTCGACCTTCTCGCGCAGCTCGTTGACCTCGGCCTGCTGCGGGTCGTCCTCGCCCAGCTCGCGCTGGATCGCCTTGAGCTGCTCGCGCAGGATGTACTCGCGCTGGGTCTTGTCCATCTCGGACTTGACCTCGGACTGGATCCTGCCCTTCAGCTCGAGGATCTCGACCTGCTTGGCGAGGAAGTCCGTGACGAGCTTGAGGCGGTCGACCACGTCGATCGTCTCGAGCAGCTCCTGGCGCTGCTCGGTGCTCATGTCGGGGCTGTAGGCGACCATGTCGGCCAGCAGTCCGGGCTCGGTGATGTTGCGGGCCGCGACGGCCGCCTCCGGCGGGACCGGGGCGCCGTTGGCCACGTACTGCTCGATCTGGGCCTGGACCGTGCGCATGAGGGCCTGGATCTCGATGCCCTCGGGGATCGCGTCGGGCAGCACCTCGACGCTCGCGCGCAGATACGGACCGGCCTGCGTGAAGCCGTGCACGCGCAGGCGGGACTGGCCCTGGACGATGGCTCGCACCGTGCCGTCACCGAGCTGGACCACCTGGGCGATCTTGGCCAGCGTGCCGATCTCGTACAGCTCGGAGGGATCGTCGATCTCCTCCTGCTCGGCCTGTCGCTGGGTCACCAGCGCGATCGGCCCGCCCTCCGCGACGGCAGCGTTGAGCGCCGCGACGCTCTTCTCGCGGCCGACCTGGAGCGGGACGATCATCTCCGGGAAGATGACGGTCTCGCGCAGTGCCACGAGGGGCAGTTCGCGCACGGCGGACTCGCTGATGGGTTCCTGCTCCTCCGCGGGGGCGGGCGGTCGCTTGGCCATGATGGTCGGTCTCTCCTAACGGGTCGGGTGGATCGATGGCAGACGGTCGGTCAACGGTCGGCCGTCGATCGATCGCGTGGGAGCGGGTCGCTCCCGGTCGTGGCGGTGGCCGGCTGGTCGACCGGCGCAGCGCTGGTTGGTCGTGGCGCCCGGGTGGGCTCGGCGTCCCCGGTCCCTTCGGCGTAGAGGACCTCCAGGATGCGGGCGCCGAGCCGTTCCTCGAGCTCGAACAGGATGCGGATGCCCGCGAGGTTGACGCCACGCTCGCGGGTCAGGTGCCGGATCCACAGGATCCGACGGATGTCGTTCTCGCTGTACAGCCGGATGTTGGTCGGCGTCCTGGCCGGACAGAGCAGGCCCTCGTCCTCGTAGATCCGCAACGTCCGCGGATGGGCGCTGACGATGCTCGCCGCCACGCTGATCACGTAGACGGGTCGCTCGGGATCCCGCTCCGGGCGGGGGGACGCCATCGGCCTAGGCCTCGGACGCCGGCGCGCTGCCGTTGCCGCCCTGCGGGGCGGGCTCGGCATTCGTGGTCTGGCCATCGATGGTCGGGGAGATGCGGATCTGGCGGGGCTTCACGGACTCCGCACGGGGGATCCGCAGATGGAGCAGGCCGTGCTCGAACGTGGCCGACGCCTTGTCGGCCTCGAGACCGGCCGGCAGCGCGATCGAGCGACTGACGGAGCCCCGACGGATCTCCTGGACGAGGACCTCGCCATCGCTCTCGTCGCCGGTCGTGCGCTCGCTGCGCGTCTCGGCGCGGATGGTCAGGGTGCCATCCTCGACGGTGATCTCGACGTCGTCCGGGGCGACGCCCGGCAGCGACGCGTCCACCATCAGGGCGTCCGCGGTGTTGGTGATGTCGAGCGGAAGGGGACTGCCGTCATTGCCGGCGGGCCACATCCGTGGTCGGACGAAGCTGTCCTCGAACAGCCGGTCCATCGCCTGGCGGAGCGAGACGAGCTCGCCCAGCGGCGAGGCGCGGCGCACGATCGTCATGGTTCGCACCTCCTGTCTGGAGTGAAGGTTCCGACGGTCCGCGACCCGGTGTCGGCGGACACGGGCGGATGCTAAAACCATGACAATGACGTTGTCAAGACATCGGGGTGTATAGCGGGGGTGAAGGTTCCGTAATGGTCGTGGCGGTGGGGCCGGCGCGCCCCGCATCGCGCGTTGCGCGGCGCGCCCGGCCGGCGGGCCCGGGCGGCGGGCCGGCGTGCCCCATGCCCACGGCGTGCCGGCGGGCCCGGGCGGCGGGCCGGCGTGCCCGGGCGGCGTGCCCGAGCGGCGCGCCCCATCCCCACGGCGCGCCGGCGGGCCCCATGCCCACGGCGTCCCCAAGGCCCGGGACGGCGTGCCCGCATCCCCACGGCGTGCTTCAGATGCTGCAGATCGGGGCCGAAGCCCGGGACGGGGCCATTCCCAGGCCCGATGTGGGCTTCAGATGCACGGGATCCCGCCCTTGGACCGGCTCCGCGCTCCCTCGAGCCGTTTCTGCGGTCTCTGAGGCACGCGAGCCGTGCCCGCGAGCCGTGCCCGCGAGCCGTGCCCGCGTGCCGTGCCGGCGTGGGCGCCGGCGTGGGTCATCGCGGGACGCCGTGGGTGATCGCGCGGGGTGTGCCCGCTCAGCCGGCGGCGGCCGCCTCCGGATCGCCGATGAGCTGGCCGTGGAGGAGCGCCTCGCAGTCGGCCTTGCCGATGGCGATGACCTTGTCGCCCTCCTGGAGGACGGTGTCGGGCCGAAGCGGCATGGCGACGCCGCTGCGAATCACGGCGAACAGCGAACAGCCAGTCGGGATGTCGAGCTCCCGGGTCGCGCGTCCGATCGCCGGGGACCCGGCCTGGAGGTGCGCCTCGATGAGCTCCAGCTCGCCCTCCCCGAGGGTGGCCAGGTGGAGCAGCTCGTGGACGGGGATGTCCTGTTCGATCGAGCCCAGGATCATCCGGGTCGGGCTGATCAGCTCGTCCACGCCGAGGTGCCGGAAGAGCGCCTCGTTCTTCGGGTTGTTGACCCGGGCGATCGTCCGCGGCACGTCGAAGTGGTGCTTGGCCATCTGGCAGATGACCAGGTTGTCCTCGTCGTCACCGGTGACCGCCGCGACGACGTCGGCGCGGTTGCAGCCGGCCTCGCCCAGGTACTTGCCCTCGCAGCCGTCGTGCGGGATGACGATCGAGCCGATCTCGTCGGCGATCTGGCGCGCCCGGGTGGAGTCCTTCTCCATGAGCGCGACCTCGTGCCCGGAGTCCACGAGCTCCTTGGCCAGGTAGTAGCCGACCTTGCCCCCGCCGACGACCAGGACGAACACGATTCAGGCCTCCTGTGCGGCACCGGGCGCCGCCGTCACGTGGGGATGGGCGCCCGATTCGGCGCCGTGCGGCTCGGTGGTGGGATGGGCGTGCCCGGTCGCGCCGGTCATGCCGGCCAGGCCCGACGGCGGGAACCCGAGGAACTCGCTCACGGCATCGATCATCAGCCCGGTCCGGCAGACGGTCGAGATCCCGAGCTCGGCGTAGGCCGACGCGCGCACCGGGTCGTTGATCTTGGCGATGACCCGGCGGACCGCCAGGGCCTCGCTGGCGAGCTGGGCCGCCATGATGTTGCGGTTGTCGCCCTCGGTCAGGGCCAGGAAGATGTCGGCACCCTCGGCCCCGGCCCGGCGCAGGACGTCCTCGTCCGTGCCGTCGCCTCGGATCGCGCTGCCCCCGAAGCTCGACGGCAGCCGCTCGAACGCGCGCGTCACGATGTCGATGACGACGACCTCGTGGCCCGCCTGGTCCCACAGCTCCGCGGCGGAAGCTCCGACGCGTCCACATCCGACGATGACGATCTTCACGACGCTTCCTCGTTCATCGGCTCGCGCACGACCCAGACCGTGCACGGCGCGTTCTGCAGGATGTACGGGATGGTCCGCCCGATCGCGAACTCGCCCCCGAAGCGCTTGCGGTAGGGCAGCCCGGCCACGAGCAGGTCCGCCCCGCGCTCCGTCGCCTCGTCCACGATGGCGGCGGCCACATCGCGTGCCTGGAGCAGGACCGGGTCCAGTCGCTGCTTGTACGTCTCGGCCGTCGCCTCGGCCAGGTCGAGCACGCGCTGGACCTCCTCGGAACGACCCGCGATGTCGGCGTCGAGCGGGAGCGTCCAGTCGATCTCGACGACGTGGACCGCGATCAGCTCGACGTCCCTGGACTTGCCGGCCTGGCCGGCCACGAGGCGCACGATCCGGGCGTCGCTCGGGCCGCCGTTCAGGGCGAGGACGACCCGGCGGAAGGGTGGGAAATCGGTATCGGGCATCGCCGGTGACGATACCACCGCACGCGACCGGAGTGGCCCGGCCGCCCGGGGACCGCGCCCCGGGGCCAGGCGTCAGTGGCGACGTCGGTATGGCACGTCGGCGATGACCGTGTGCTCCCGGCCGACGAGCGCCGCCTTGAGCCGCTTGGCGGTCTGGTTGTACAGGAGGCGGTCCCACCAGTGGCGGGCCACGTACTCGGGCAGGACGACGATCGTGATCGGCGCCGCCTTGTCGGGCGGCCAGGCCTGGTCCAGCACGTCGAGGTAGGCCACGACCGGGGAGATGACCGCCCGATAGGGCGATTCGACGATGACCAGCGGGACGCCCGGGACCTGCCGCTCCCAGCGCTCGCGCATCGCCTCACCAGCCTCCCGGTCCTCGGTCACGAACACGGCCCGCAGGTCGGCGCTCATGGTCCGACCGAAGTTGATCGCCTGGATGACGGCGCGATTGATGCCGTTCACCGGGACGACCACGCGCTGCTCTCGGTGCGGCCCCTCGAGGACCAGGTCGTCGCGGACGTGCAGTTCGGCCGCCTGGCTGTCGTACTCGCGCCGGATGAACAGCATCAGGGCCACGAGGATCGGGATGAGCACGATGACGAACCACGCGCCGTCGAAGAACTTGACGCTCGTCACCACCACCGCGACCACGCCGGTCGCCACGCAGCCGACGGCGTTGATCGTCATCCGCCGCCGCCAGCCCGGGTCGCGCGTGCGGAGCCAGTGGCGGATCATCCCGGCCTGGCTGATCGTGAAGTCGATGAACACGCCGACCGCGTACAGCGGGATCAGGGCGTGGGTCCGGCCGTCGGCCGCGACGACCAGGGAAGCGGAGATGAGGCCGAGCAGGATGATGCCCATCGAGAACGCGAGGCGGTCGCCGCGGAGGCTGAACTGGCGAGGGAAGAACCCGTCGGCGCCCAGGACGGCGGCGAGTCGCGGGAACGCGGCGAACGAGGTGTTCGCGGCCAGGAACAGGAGCAGCGCGGTGAATCCCTGGAAGGCGAAGAACGCGATCGAGTCGCCGTAGACGATGCGCGCGACCTGCGCGATGACCGTCTGCTTGGGCTCCTCGATCGGGTAGACCGCGAAGTTGGTGGCCAGGAACGTGATTCCCACGAACAGGACGGCCAGGATGGTGGCCATGACCATCAGGGTCGTCGCGGCGTTCCTCGCCTCGGGCGGCTTGAACGCCGGCACGCCTGTCGCGATCGCCTCCGTGCCGGTCAGGGCCACCGCCCCGGACGCGAACGCGCGGAGGAGGATGACCGCCCCGACCGCCTGGGCCGTGATCGTCGTGCTCTCGACGACCTCGGGCGGCGGCGGCTGGCCGCCCTCGCCGAGGACGAGGATGCGATAGGCGCCGAGCGCGATCATCAGCAGGGCGCTGAACAGGAACAGGTAGGTCGGGACCGCAAAGATGTTGCCGGCCTCCCGGACGCCGCGCAGGTTGGCGACCGTGATGAGGCCGATCCCGACGACGGCGATCTCGACCCGGATCGGTTCCAGCGAGCCGAAGGCCGAGACGATCTGCTCGACGGCCGACGACGTGGAGACCGCGGCCGTGAGGTTGTAGTCGATGAGCAGGGCCGACGCGGCGACGAGCGACGCCAGTTTGCCGAAGTTGGCCTTCGAGACCGAGTAGGAACCGCCGCCGTTGGGATAGGCGAGGCACACCTGGCGATACGAGAAGGCGACCACGAACAACAGCACGGCGATGGCGATCGCGACCTCGACCGCCAGGCCCAGGGCCAGCGCCCCGGCTCCGGCGAGGGTGAAGGCGAGGATGATCTCCTCGGTGGCGTAGGCGGACGAGCTGATGGCGTCGGAGCTGAAGATGGCGAGCGCCTTGCGCTTGGGCAGGCGCTCGCCGATCTCCTCGTCCTGGTGCAGCGGGCGACCGAGGACGACCCCGCGGATACGCGCCATCAGCCGACCGACCGGCGTCGTCGGGACGCTGGCCGCGGCCTTCGCGGTCAGCTGCCCGGGTCCCGTGTAGCGGAAGTACGGGGCGTGCGGACGGTCCACACGGACGCGGCGATCGCCCGGCTTCCGGCCCTGCAGCGGGCGTCGCCCGCCGATCACCGGCCGACCGCCAGCCGGCTGGCCAGCCGCTCCGGGAGGCCCGCCGCGAGGATGTCGGCGGCGACCGCCTCGATGTCATACGCGACGCGCCGCCAGGTCGCGACGGCCGGGCGCCCATCGGCGTCGGTCTCGAGCAGCAGGTAGGACGCGCGCGGATCGCCGTCCCGCGGCTGGCCCGCGCTGCCGGGGTTCAGGAAGGCCCGCCGTCCGCTGAGGTCCAGCTCGGCGTCGTGGTCCGGCTCCTTGACCCCGATGCGGGTCGCCTCCAGCACGAAGCCCACCGGGACGTGCGTGTGGCCGTGCAGACCGTGCGGGGTGGCCATGGCGTCGAAGCCGGCACGCGCCGCCTGGAGGCTGGTCACGTACTCGCGCAGGGGATCGCGCGGGCTGCCGTGGACGAGGGTCACGTCGTCGATCTCGCGGCGCTCGGGCAGGGCGGCCAGCCACGCGCGGGTCCGCTCGTCCATCACCTCGGCCGTCCACTCCACGGCGCGGCGCGCCTCGGGGTTGAACCACTCGATCTCGGGCCCGCCGAGCGCGGCGGCGTCGTGGTTGCCTCGGACGCCGAGCGCCCCGACCTCCCGCAGCCGGTCGACCACCCCGTCGGGGTCCGGGCCGTAGCCCACGACGTCGCCCAGGTGCCAGATCGCGTCGGGGTCGTCCGCGTCGTCGAGGACGGCGTCGAGCGCGACGAGGTTGCTGTGGATGTCCGACAGGACCGCGATGCGCATGGAGGCGGAGCGTAGCAGTCGCGCCGGGTCGTTTCCGGCAAGGTCGCTCACCACGGCCGGCGGGCGCGCGTGGCCGGGTCGCGCGGGTACGCCTCGGGGACGCGGCCGGACATCGCGCGCGTGGCCACGACCAGCACGTGACCGGCCAGCCCGGGCAGCTCGGGTCCGTTCGCCAGGAGCTCGAGCCGGCCACCGCCCAGCGCGGTCACCGCCCGGTCCGCGGTCGCCAGCTCTCCGGCGATGTCGCCGCGCTTCCAGGCCAGCAGCGATCCCCCGGGCGCCAGCAGCGGGAAGGCCAGCTCCACGAGATCGGCGGTCGAGGCCACCGCGCGGGCGGTGACGACGTCCCAGGCGCCACGCGTGGACGGGGCCGCCCCGAGCGCCTCGGCTCGCATCGCGACGACGCGGACCCGGGGCGCGAGTCCCGTGGCCGCGACCACGGTCTCCAGGAAGCGCGCCTTCTTGCCGACCGCCTCGAGCAGGGTCACCTCCGCGTCGGGCAGCAGCGCGGCGAGCGGGATCCCGGGGAAGCCCCCGCCCGATCCGAGATCGAGCAGCCGGCTCACGCGTCGAGCTCGCAGCCGACCGGCCGCGGCCAGGCTGTCCAGGACGTGCAGGGTCGCCACCGCAGCCGGCTCGCGCACGGCGGTCAGGTTGATCGCCCGGGTCCAGGCCAGCAGCAGCCGGACGTGGCCGTCGATGATCGACCGGGCCGCGGCATCGAGGGCCAGACCGAGGGCGGCCACGCCCGCCTCGAGGGTGTCGTGATACGTGGCCGGGAGCGGGGGCGTGTGATCGACGAACGCCGGAAGCGGCTCGCGCTGATCTGGGACCACACGCCTCCTCTGGTCGCGTGCCGTCCTGGCGCGGTGCCGCTCCCGGCGTCGACTACATCTCGCACGGGTGACTCGGTCCGGTCTTTCACGGTCCGTCCGGTTCACGGTCGGGTTTCCCCTGACCCCTCGTGGACTGCGGTACCCAGCGTCGGTCCCTGTGCGGGAGGGGAGCCTATGACTCGGCCGCCGGCCGCGTCAATGGACTTATCCACGAACTCGCCGGCGCGGCGACGGTTCGTGGATAACCCGTCAGGGTCTGGCGCGCGCGGCGGACAGGCGAGTGCCCAGGCGGGGCGCTCGCCGGTCCGCGACGGGGCCGCGGGCGGCGCGGACCGTGCGCAGGTCGGCGGCCGTCTCGAGGCGGTCACGCTCGAGCGCGAGCGCTCGGTCGAGCACCGCTCGCACGAGCCCGGTCGATCCCTGGGGCGTCGCATCGGTCGGCAGGGCCAGCAAGAAGGTCGACCCGCTGCCGGGCAGGCTGGCGACGTCCAGGTCGCCGCCCATGGCGCGCGCCAGCTCCCTGGCGATCGGCAGGCCGAGCCCGGTGCCGGCGACCGCCTCATGCCCGGCCATGCGGTAGAAGCGCTCGAAGATGCGCGGCCGGTCCTCGGGCTCGATGCCGGCGCCGTCGTCGCGCACGAGGACCAGGGCGACCGAGCCATCCGTCACGGAAGCAAGCTCGACCACGCCGTCGCGTCGACCGAACTTGAGGGCGTTCGCCGTGAGGTTGGTCAGGATCTGCTCGACCCGTCGGCGATCGCCCGAGGCGGAGCGCAGCCGGGGCGGCGGGCTGATCCGCAGATCCACGCCGCGCTCGAGCGCGATGGGGTGGAGGCTCGCCGCGACCGTGGTCATCGCCTCGGCGACGGAGAAGGAGGCGATGTCCAGCGCGAGCGACCCGGCGTCGAGCCGGGACATCTCCAGCAGGTCGCCCACGAGCCCGGCCATCGAGCCGACGATCGTGCGCCCGCGCTCGAGGAACTCGCGCTCGATGGCGGGGTCGCCGACGCGCCCGTCGAGGATGAGGTCGAGATACCCGGACAGCCCCGTGAGCGGTGTCCTGAGCTCGTGGGCGACGGTCGACACGTATCGCTCGCGCTCGGTCTCGCCGGCGCGCAGGGCGGCCAGCTCCCGCTCCTTCGCGAGCGCGTCGGTCACGAGGGACAGGGCGACCGCGGCGTGCCGCGCCATGGCCGGCGGGAGTCGCTGGGCGAGGGTCCCATCGGGGATCGGTGCGCTGAAGGCGAACCCGAGGGTGACGTCACCCGCGGTCGGGACCGCCAGCAGGTCGAACGCCGCCTCGATCGCGGCGCGCCGCCGGTCCCGGCCGGTGACGACGCTGACCGAAGCGGGGCCGGAGGCGGCTCGTCGGGCGCGACTGCGCGGGGCCGCCGCATCCAGCCACAGGGCGAGGGTCCGGGCGGCCGGCTCATCATCCGGCCCGGAGGCCGCCACCGCCACCCGCCGCTCCGACCCGTCGGCCAGCACGGCGGCGCGCTCCGCGCCGACGGTCTCGGACAGCAGGTCGAGCACGCCGGCCAGGCGGGCCTCGGGCGGCAGATCGGCCGCCAGCACGTCCAGGGCTCGGGCCAGCAGCCGGGTCTCCTCGTGGGCGACCCGGTCCCCCTCACGTCGGAAGGTGCGGCGTCGATCGACGAACGGCTTCGGCGCGGCGACGCTGGGCGCGACCGGCGGGAGACTCGTGGGGCGATGGTCGGTCATGTCCCGGCCATGGTCCGGGCTGGCGGTGCCGGCGACCATCCCCCCGACGGTCCGGTGGGGTCGGCGAAGGTACCGGGCGGTCAGGTCGTGCGCGAACCCGTGCGCACGGGGCGTCCGAGGGTCCGCCGGACGACGTCCATCACCTCGTCCACGTAGCGGTCGGCCTCGCCCCGTTCGGCGGCGGTCCGGACGCAGCCCTGGACGTGGTCCTCCAGGACGAGGATCGAGAGCGAGTCGACCGCGGCCCGCAGGGCGGCCGTCTGCTGGAGGATGTCGACGCAGTACTCCTCGCGCTCGATCATCCGGGCGATGCCGCGCACCTGTCCCTCCATGCGCGACAGGCGGCGCATCAGCTGGGCGCGGTCCTTCGCGTAGCTGTGGCGGAAGTGGGCGGGATCGACCGGCGCGGCTGCGCGCCCGGAGCGTGTGCTGGTGGCCATGGTCCGCATGATACCCCCTGGGGGTATGGGGTGGCAAGACGCGACGGCCGTACCGCCGAGCGCCCGCCTCGGCTACACTCACCGCCGATGGACCGACGGATCCCCTTCGCCCACGCCAGCGAGGCGGAGATGGCTCGCATCCTCGACTTCTACGCGGTCCGCTGGGACTACGAGCCGCACACGTTCCCGATCCTGTGGAACATGGACGGCGACGTCGTCGAGAGTTTCGCCCCGGACTTCTACCTGCCGGAGCTCGAGCTGTACCTCGAGTTGACCACCCTGCGCCAGAAGCTCGTGCGCAAGAAGAACCGCAAGCTGCGGCGCCTGCGCGAGCTCTATCCGACCATCAACATCAAGCTGTTCTACGCGCGCGACTTCCGCGCGCTCATGCTCAAGTACGGCAAGGTGGCCCTGGCCGACGGGCTGTCCGGCGCGCTCGGGCAGGTGGCCGCGCCGCACGTCTTCGCCGTCGACGGACCCGTGCTCGACGATGCACCCGCCACCGCGTCCGTCCCCGTGGACCGCCCGGTCCGCACCCGCCGACGCGCCCTGGCGGTCGACCCGCACAGCACCGAGAGGACGGCCACCAGCCGATGACCGGACCGAGCACGACCCTCCATGGCGACATCGGCGAGATCCTGCTCGCCGA
This sequence comes from Candidatus Limnocylindria bacterium, assembly GCA_046566045.1. Taxonomy (GTDB): domain Bacteria; phylum Chloroflexota; class Limnocylindria; order Limnocylindrales; family CSP1-4; genus SPCO01. Next base: position 35,862 of record JBKHXL010000023.1, on the reverse strand, counting down.
GGACCGCATCGCGACGCGCGTCGCCGAACTCGGGCAGCGCATCTCGGCGGACTACGCCGATCGTCCGATCACGCTCGTGTCCGTGCTCAAGGGCTCGCTCCCGTTCATGGCCGACCTGATGCGGGCGATCGACCGACCGCTTCGCATCGACCTGATGGAAGTCAGTTCATACGGCGGGACCGCGACCGAGTCGTCCGGCCTCGTGCGCATCCTGAAGGATCTGTCGGCCAGCATCGAGGGCGAGGATGTCCTGATCGTCGAGGACATCATCGACACCGGCCTGACGCTCAACTACCTGATCCGCTACCTGCGCGGCAAGAACCCGGCCTCGCTGCGCATCTGCACCCTGCTCGACAAGCCGGCCCGGCGCCTGGTCGAGATCCCGGTCGACTACACGGGCTTCACGATCCCGGACCAGTTCGTGGTCGGCTATGGGCTGGACTACGGGGAGCTGTACCGGAACCTGCGCTACGTGGGCGTGCTGCGGCCGGAGGTTTACGGCGGCGGCGACGCGGAGGCCGACCAAGCGTGACGATGCATCGCCGTCCGCTCGGCAACGGGCGCACACTGGCCGCCATCGCCGGCGTGGTGGTCCTGATCGGGTGTGCGCTCCCGTGGTGGCGCGTCGGCGGGGTCGATGGCCTCCCGGCGGTCGGCGGCAACGCGTTCGAGGCGAGCGGCATCCTCGTCTTCCTGGCCGCCCTCGCGACGCTCGCCCTGGTGGCCCTGCCGTACGCCGTCGGCGACCGGCCGACCCCGATCGACCGGACCCTCGTCTACGCCATCCTCGCCGTCGTCGGCTGGATCGGCCTCGGCGTGCGCGTGTTCGACCTGCTCCTGCGCGACGCGTTCCAGTTCAGTGAGCCGGCCCAGGTCTTCACCAACGGTCCCGGACTGTGGGTCGCGGGGCTGGGTCTGGCGATGCTCGCCCGGGCGGTCTACCAGATGGCGCGCGAGCCGCGCTACCGCTGACCGGCCGCGCGACGCGTCAGCCGCCGGCGACGAAGACGTTGATGGCCTCGGTCTGTCGGCTCGACGGCCCGACCTCCGCGTACCAGTGGAACGCGTCGCCGCCCCGGATCCCGACCGTCACGCGGTAGATACCGTCCGGCAGTCCGCCGGCCGGCGCCCAGGCCGCGGCCACTCCGGGTCGGCCCGCCACCCCGACGGCCGTCCGGGTCTCGATCGCCCCGGGCAGCGGATCGACGGCGACGAGCTCCATGCGCTCGGCCACCCGCCCATCGGGGAGATTGACGCCGAGCGCGCTGGCGCGACCGATGGGAACGGGCCAGCACGCATCGTCGGGATCGCGTGCGACCCACAGGGCGGCGATCGCACAGTCGCCGGCTGACGACCCTCGAGCCCAGCCGGTGAGGATCTCGCCATAGGTCCACACCGTCGCCGCGTCGGGTAGGCGCGCGAGCAGCGACAGTCGGAAGGCCGCCGGTGCATCGGTCTCGGGTGCGACGGTGGGTGGATCGGCACGGCCGATCGCATCGTCGACCACGAGCATCACCGTTCGGATGCGCGCGGCGGGCATGACGAGGAGATCGAGGCGATAGAGGCCGGGCTGCCAGGCACCGACGAGGTCATCCGTCGGCCGACCGGCGCGCAGGCCCACGGTCCACGCGGTCCCCGTCGGCCAGGGTGGGTCGAGGCGGTCGAGGGCCAGGCGCTCCGGATCCCGATCATCGGCGAATCGCCACAGGCGGATGGCATCGAGCCGTGATCCGGCCGGGCCGCTGATGACGAGCGCACCGAGCGACCCGGCTCGCCCGAGTCCCACCACCGGGCCGCTGATGACGCTCCCGTCGTCCGGGACCCCGAGGGACGGCATGGTGACCGTGACCGACGACGTCCGGATCGTCCAGGCGGCGTCGTCCGGTGCAGCGCCGAAGGCCGCGGGGTCATAGGTCCGGGTCGGCGCTGCCGCTCGGGGACTGGCCGGCTCCGGCCCGGCAGGGCTCGCGGACCCCTGCCCGGCAGGGCTCGCGGAGCCCGCCGACGGGCCGTCCGCCTCGGTCGCAGCAGGCCGGACCTCTGTGCCGGCGGCCCACGGTTCCAGGGCCACGCCGACGACGACGACCAGCGCTACGGCGACCAGGCCCTCCGTCACGCGACGGATCGGCGATCCTCCGGACGGGACACGGCTGAGGCCGCTCATGGCGTCCCTGCGGTCAATCCTCGCCGAGGTACGCCTTGCGCACGGCTTCATCCGTGCGGAGCCGATCGGCGCTGTCGCTCAGGACCACCTCGCCCGTCTGCAGGATGTAGCCGCGACTCGCGATGCCGAGCGCCATCAAGGCGTTCTGCTCGACGAGGAGGACGGTCGTCCCCTGCTGGTTGATCGTCTTGATGATGTCGAAGATCTGCTCGACGAGGATCGGCGCCAGGCCCATCGACGGTTCGTCGAGCAGCAGGACCCTGGGAGCGGCCATCAGGGCCCGCCCGATGGCCAGCATCTGCTGCTCGCCGCCGGACAGGGTGCCGGCCTTCTGGAGCCGTCGCTCGCGGAGCCGGGGGAACAGGTCGAAGACGCGCTCGAACTCCGCAGGCAGCGCCGCGCGGTCCTTGCGCGAGAACGCTCCCATCTCCAGGTTCTCCTGGACGTTCATGCGGGCGAAGACGCGGCGTCCCTCCGGGCTCTGGCACACGCCGAGCTCCACGATCTCGTGCGGCTTGCGGCCGTCGATGCGCTCGCCGCGGAGCCTGATCTCGCCCTGGCGCGGCCGCAGCAGGCCGGAGATGGTGCGGAGGGTCGTCGACTTGCCGGCTCCATTGGAGCCGATGAGGGTGACGATCTCGCCTTCGTCGACGGTGAAGCTCACGCCGCGCAGGGCGTGGATGGCTCCGTAGTAGGTGTGGACGTCGATGAGCTCGAGGAGGGCCATGGTCAACTCCCCTCGGCCGCGCCGCGGCCCAGGTACGCCTCGATGACTCGTGGGTTGGCCCGGACCTCGGCCGGGCTACCCTCGGCCAGGACCTCGCCGTAGTCGAGGACCGTGACCCGGTCGCTGATGCCCATGACCACGCGCATGTCGTGCTCGATGAGCAGGACCGTCAGGCCGAGCTCGGCGCGGAGGCGCCGGATGAAGTCGGTCAGATCGCGCGTCTCCGAGGCGTTCATGCCGGCCGTCGGCTCGTCGAGCAGCAGCAGCTTGGGGCTCGTGGCCAGGGCACGCGCGATCTCCAGGCGCCGCTGATCACCATAGGGCAGGTTGCGCGCCCAGGCATGGGGCCGGTCGCCCAGTCCCACGAAGTCCAGCAGCTCATGGGCGCGCGCCGTGCTGACCTCCTCCTCGCGCGCGTTGCGCGGGGTGCGGAGCACGGCGTCCCACCACCGGCTCCGGAGGTGCACGTGCTGCCCGACGAGGACGTTGTCCAGGGCCGACATCGTCCCGAACAGGCGGATGTTCTGGAACGTCCTCCCGATGCCCAGGGCGGTGACCTCGTGCGGCCTGAGGGCCTTGACCCTGGAGCCGCGCGTGGTCACGAGCGGCGTGCCGTCGAAGGTGATCTCGGCGCTCGTCGGGGTATATGCGCCGGTGATCATGTTGAAGAACGTCGTCTTCCCGGCGCCGTTGGGTCCGATCAGCGACACGATGCTGCCGCGGGGGATGTCGAAGTCGACCGCATTCACGGCGACGAGCCCCCCGAAGCGCTTGGTCACTGCACGCGCCTTGACCAGGATCTGGTCGTCCGGGACCTGCCCCGTGAGCGGCGCGGTCCGCACCTGATCGCGGACCGTCATCGCGGCGCCTCCGGACCGTCGTCGGACGGCTCGACCGGCTGGGGCTCGATGATCTCCTCGATGACCGGTCCGCTGGTGTCCGTGATCCCAGGCGAGCCGATCGCCTGGCCGGGCGGGGCCGTGTGCATCTCGGCGGCCCGTTGGCGGCTGGGCAGGAAGCCCTCCGGACGGAACCGCATCATGGCGACGAGGGCGACGCCGAACAGCAGGAAGCTGAAGGTCGAGGGATTGATGTCGCCGAGCGCCGGGTTGCCGGTGATGTTGCCGATGTCGGTCAAGCGCTGGCCGGCCCACGGCAGGAGCGTCTTGTCCACGTACTGGACGACGACCGCGCCGGTGATGACCCCCCAGATGTTGCCGATGCCGCCGAGGATGATCATCACCACGACCAGGATCGACGTCGAGAACATGAAGAAGTCGGAGGTCGTCGCGCCCTGGTAGGACGCCTGGTACGCGCCGGCGACGCCGGCGAAGGCCGCGCCCAGGCCGAAGGCCAGGAGCTTGGTCCGCACCGTGTTCACGCCCATCATCTCGGCCGCGATCTCGTCCTCGCGGATCGCCATCCAGGCGCGGCCCATCCGCGAGCGCTCCAGGTTCCGCGCGATGAGGATGGCCGCGATCATGAGGACCAGGCCGAGATAGACGGCATTGAAGCCGTTGATCACCCCGAACTTGACCCCGAAGAGACTCGGCGCGTCGATCGGGTTGATGCCCAGCGGACCGCCGGTCAGGTTGGCGTTCACGAGCTGGATCGGTCCGAGCGAGAAGTTCACATTGACCAGGTTCTTGAAGAAGACCGGCACGATCTCGCCGAAGCCGAGGGTGACGATCGCCAGGTAGTCGCCGCGCAGGCGCAGCGTCGGGGCGCCCAGCAACACGCCGAAGACCGCGGCGACCCCCGCGGCGAGCAGGACGATCAGGACGAACGGGAGATGGAAGCCCGGGAACCCCGCGGGGAGGTCCGAGAACAGGATGACCGAGACCCCACCCCAGTGCGGCGACGCGAGGAAGGCCGCGGTGTAGGCCCCGAGGGCGTAGAACGCGACATATCCAAGGTCGAGCAGGCCGGCGAAACCGATGACGATGTTCAGGCCGATGGCCATGATCGCGAAGATCAGCATGAAGACGACGACCGTCGAGCTCGGCAGCGGCAGGATCCGCACGACCGGCGCGAGGACCGTCGAGTACAGGATGGGGTAGGCGAACACGAGGACGACCAGCGCGGTCAGCACGAGCGTTCGAGCGCGGCTTCGCTCGAGCGCTCGACGGTAGGCCGCCGGCCATCCCGCGGCGGCCGCAGCCAGCTGCCTGATCCAGGCCGGTAGGCCTCCGGTCTGCGAGACCCTGACAGGCGTGATCAGGTCGCTCATGCCCGGTCCGCCACTTGCTGGCCGAGCAGGCCGCTCGGCCGGAACACGAGGACCGCGATCAAGACGCCGAAGACGATCGCGTTCGTCCATTGCGCCGCCAGGTACCGGTCGCTGAACGCGTTGATCATCCCGAGGACGATGCCACCCAGCACGGCACCCTGCAGGTTGCCGATCCCGCCCAGCACGGCCGACGTGAACGCGTTGAGGCCGAACCGGAAGCCGAGATTCCAGACCGTCGTGTTGTTGTACAGGATCTGGACGACGCCGGCGGCACCGGCCAGTGCGCCGGCGATGATGAACGTGATGGCGATGGTCCGATTGACGTCGATGCCCATGAGGCCCGCCGTATCGGGATCCTGGGCCGTGGCCCGCATGGCCTTGCCCTGGCGCGTCGCCCCGACGAACCACGTGAGGACGATGAGCAGCGGGATCGTGACGGCGGCGACGAAGAGCTGCTTGTAGGAGATGGCGATCTGGGTGTCGAGTCCGAGCACCGTGGTCAACACGTTCGTGTTGGGGATGATGTCCGGAAACCCGAGGTTGGCGGGCCCCTTCAGGAGGAGGCCGACGTTCTGCAGGATGAAGCTCATGCCGATCGCCGAGATGAGCGGCGCCAGCCTTGGCGCGTTGCGCAGCGGACGGTAGGCGACCCGCTCGATGGCGACGTTCAGGGTGGCCGTCAGAGCCATCGTCACGAGCAGCACCACGAGGATCAGCACGAGCGTCGTGGCGATGTCCATGCCCGGGACCACGCCGACACTCACGAACAGGGTCAACGCGATCATCGAGCCGAGCATGAAGACGTCGCCGTGGGCGAAGTTGATCAGCTGGAGGATCCCGTAGACGAGCGTATAGCCGAGCGCGACCAGCGCATAGATGAGCCCGTTCGACAGGCCGATGATCACCGTCTGCAGGAACTGGTCATCCATGTCGGGGCAGTCTCCGTCGTCGACCGACAGGGAGCGACTGAGGGCGGACCCGGTAGGTCCGCCCTCGCCGCATCATCGTGTGGCGCGACTCACTCGGGAGCGGCCAGCACCTTCACGAACTCGGGTGGCCAGCCGTCCACGATCTGGTAGCCGGTCGCTTCGGCCAGCGTGGAGTCGCCGTTCTCGTCGATGGAGAAGGTCCCCAGATAGGAAGCGAAGTCCTTGGTCGCGAAGACGGCCTTGAGGACCTCGTAGCGATCATTGGTCCCGGCGCGGGTCAGGGCGTCCAGCGCGAGCTGGGCCGCGGCTGCACCGTAGATGCCGTACACGGGCGGATCCTGGCCGTCGTGCGAGGCCTTGTAGTCGGCCACCCACTGCTTGCCGGCCTCGGAGGTCTGCTCGTTCGGGCCGACGCCGCCGAAGGTGAGGTAGGTGCCGTTGCCGGCATCGCCCGTGCCCTCGTAGAACGCCGCCTCGAAGACGCCGTCGCCGGACATGATCTTGATGTCCGGCATCGCCGCTCGGAGGTCCTTCCAGAGCTTGCCCGTGTTCTGGCCCGTGATCGAGCCGATGTAGATGAAGTCGGCGCCCGAGTCCTTGACCTTCTGGGCCAGGGCCGCGTAGTCCGTGGCCTTGGCGTCGAAGCCCTCGCTCGTGCCGTCGGCACTGACGACCTCGATGCCGAGCTCCGTGGCGAACAGCGCCCAGGCGCGGGCGAGGCCCTTGCCGTAGACCTGCGTGTCGTCCAGGACGTAGGCCTTCGTCGCGCCGAGCTCCTTGGCCCACGCGGCGCCGGCGCCACCCTGCTTGTCGTCGGTGGAGATGACGCGGGTGTAGTTGCGGTAGCCGCCCGGGTAGTAGCTATCGGGCTCGCCCGGCTCGGTGACGCCCTCGACCGCCTTGGTCAGGCCCGGATACGTGTTCGCCGGGCTGATCATCACGAGGCAGGCGGCGTTGAGGATCGGGATGGTGAGCTTGGCGGCGCCGGAGTTGAAGTGGCCGATGAAGACCATCGCATCCGGGTCGTTGGCGGCTGTCGTGGCGTTCTGCTGGGCCACGGCGCCGTCCCAGTCGCCGTTGTTGGCGGCCGAGGAGTCATCGAGGTCGGTGTACTTGATGGTGAAGTCGCCGACCTTCTTGCCGTCGAGGATCTCGCGGATGGACTCGACGAGCGCATCGGTCTGCGCGGTATTGGAGCCCTGCCGCGGCAGCGCTGAGTAGACGTGGATCTCGTTCGAACTCGTGCCCTTCTTGTTGGCGCACGCCTCTGGCGTGGTGCCGCCATCGGCGGTCGGGCTCGCGGTCCCGGTGCCACTGCACGCGGCGAACGCGAGCAGGGCGACCGCGCTCAGCGCGGTGACCTTCTGGAATTTCATCCGTTCTCCTCCTGGTCATTGGTCGTCCGGCGGTCCCGGAGCGACCCTCGGTCGGAGCCGTTGCGACCCACCCGGCACGGACAGGCGTCGGACATCCCGGCGCCCGCGGTCCTCGCGACCGGGCCGACGCGCCCTCCCAGGGCGTCGACAGGAGCGAGGTTGCGATGCGTGACGGGGCGACGACGCAGGTCTGCCTCCGGGCGGCGCGCAGGTGGCCGCCGAAGCGATGCCGTATATTAGGCATCGGCGACCCGAATGCAATACCGTCGGGCGCACCTCCCCAGCGTCACCGTGACGCGGCCCGCGAGCGCAGCGCATGCGCGCCGTGGGACGGACGAGGCGCGCATGGGCGGTCCGGCCCGGGGCCGGTGCCCCGGTCGAGGGGCCCACGGAGTCGTCTCCTGCGAGGTTCGACCTTCGGCGTGGAGTACCTGGTCCGAGCGGCCCGTATCACGGACATCGATCGTCTCGTCGCTCTCGGCGACGCGGAGGTTCGGAGCGCCCGTGCCGCGAGCCCGATGGACTCGGCCGACCTGCTCCGACAGCTCGTCTACCTGCCGCAGGCCAGTATCTTCGTCGCCGAGACGCAACGGCATGTCGTCGGCGGGGCCGTGCTTGCGCTCCGCCCGTCGGTCCGTGCCGGCGGGTTCGTCGGCACCATCGACCTGCTGGTCGTCGATCCCGACCACGACGCCGACCGAGTGACCGACGCCCTCCTCGAGGAGCTCATCCGCTCGGCCAGCAACAAGGGGTGTACGCTCGTGGAGGCCGGTCCGCCGGCCGACCCGTCCGCGCTCGCCCGGTGGACCGCCCAGGGCTTCGCGCCGGCCGGTCCGCGAATCGAACGACCCGTCGCCGCTGCAGGGAGCACCGCGCGACGCACCTGACCATCGACCCGTACGTGCTGCGCGCGGTCGCGCGCCGGCGGGCATTCCGACGGACCGGATAGGAGTCATCTGTGGGCAAGAACGTCGCCGTCTTCGTGGACGTGGCGAACATCTTCTATGCGGCCAAGGCCGCCGGCGTGGACATCGATTACGTCACGCTCCTCAAGTCGGCCACGGCCGGTCGCGACCTCGTGCGCGCCTACGCCTATACGGGCCTCGATCCTGACAACGAGAACCAGCGCAACTTCCACGACTTCCTGCGTCGCAGCAACTACAAGGTCGTCAGCAAGGACATCCGCAAGTACGGCGACGGCAAGGTCAAGGCGAACCTCGACATCGAGCTCGTTGTCGACATGATGAAGACGGCCCGGAACCTGGACATCGCGATCATCGTGTCCGGTGACGGCGACTTCGCGCCGGCCATCCGGGCCGTGCAGGAGCAGGGCGTCCGCGTCGAGGTCATCAGCTTCCGCGGCAACACCAGCTCGGACCTGATCGAGGCGGCCGACCAGTTCACCGACATCGTCCAGCTCGCCCGCGTCGAAAAGGGCTCGCGCTCGGGTCGCCGCGTCGCCGACGACGGCGACCTGTCGATGACCGAGGTGCCGGACAAGCAGACCGAGGGTACCGGCGTCGGGCGCGGGCGGGGCTCGCGCGGCGGGCGCGGCCGAGGCCGCAGCGAAGCCGCGCCGGCGACGAGCGCGCGCGACCGGGATCGCGGCCGAGGCCGCGGTCGGTCGACCACGCGGGACGAGTCGGGAGCCGTCGTGGCCCTGCCGGGCGAGCGGCTGTCGCGAGCGGGCGGCCTGACCGAGGCCGACCTTGCCGCGGCCGAGGTGTTCACCCTCGACGACCTGGACCAGCCGATGGACGACGAGGCCCGCGAGGCCGCCGCCGATCGGGTCGGCGCGGACGACGAGGGCGAGGACAGCCAGCGCCGTCGCCGCCGCCGCCGCGGGGGCCGGGGACGCGGTCGCGGACGCGGTCGCGAGGACGGGACCTCCGGTGAGGATCAGGACGGCCGTCCGCGCGACGCAGACGCCGAGGCCCTCGAGGACGCCATCGCCGCCGGCGCCGTGCCGGGCGCGGACGCCGACGTCGACGAGGAGGAGGATGAGGAGGCGCCCCGTGTGGCCGCCTCGGCAGCTCCGCGAGCACCCCGCGCCAATCCGTTCGGGTCCGTGTGGGACTCGCAGCTGGGAACGAACGCGGCCCCGGCCAATCTCGGCCCGATCGCGGCGGACGACGAGGACTTCGACGAGCCCGAGATCCCGGAGTACCTGATCGCCGAGCAGCGCCGCGGCGCCGCCGGCGGACGAGGCGGGCGCGGTGGCCAGGGACGCGGGCCGCGCGGTGGTCGCTCGGCCTACCAGTCGGCCATGGATCGCGAGCGCTTCGGGGGTCGTGCGGGCGGCGGCATCAACCGCTACCCGGACGTCAGCGGTCGGACCGGCGTCCCGGCCGGTGGCCCGGGCGCGGGCCGCGGGAGCGCGCCGCGTGACGCACGCCCGGCGCCCCGACGCGACCGCGATGATCGGCCGCGCGAGCGGACGCGTGACGCCGAAGCGCGCTCGTCGTCGAGCGAGCCGTGGAGCGAGGTCCCGCCGGAGCTCGAGGCGATGCTGCGCGCCCAGGTCGGAGCCGGGGTACCCCGTCCGGCGCTCGCACCGGAGGCCGCACCGGAGACCGCCGTCGAGGTGACCGAGGAGGCTCCGACCCCGAAGCGTCGGGCGACCAGGGTCAAGGCCGTGCCCGAGGCCGCGGAGGTCGCCGAAGTGACCGATCAGGCTCCGACCCCGAAGCGTCGGGCGACCAGGGTCAAGGCCGCGCCCGAGGCCACGGAGGCCGCACCGGAGAGCGCCGAGGCGACCGATGCCGCACCGGCCCCGAAGCGTCGGGCGACCCGGACCACCGGGGCCAAGGCCGAGGCCGCACCGGAGGCCGCGCCGGAGACCGCCGAAGCGACCGCTGCGACACCGGCCCCGAAGCGTCGGGCGACCCGGACGACCAGGGCCAGGGCCGAGGCGGGGAGCAGCGAGGCGGACGCGACCTGACCGAGGGGCGGATCGTGGCGTGACGGCGTTCCGGACCCGCGGCCACCCGGCCGCGCAGGCCGCGGTCGCCGCCATGCTGCGGCGCCACGTGCCGCACGCGATCCTCATCGTGGGACCGCGCGGCATCGGCAAGACGACGCTGGCTGAGGACATCGCCGCGGGGCTGCTGTGTGCTGCCGCGGATGCTGCCGAGCGCCCGTGCGGCGCGTGCCGTGCGTGTCGTCTGGTGGCCGGCGGCCACCACCCCGACGTGCATCGGATCGAGCCCGTCGGGGCGGGCCGGATGGTCGTCATCGGCGGGGAGCGGTCGGCCATCCGTCCCGGCATCCGCGACCTGCTGACGGGCCTCGCCCTGGCGCCGGTCGAAGGCGGGGCGCGCGTGGCCATCGTGACCGAGGCGCACCGCATGACCGAGGACGCCCAGGGCGCCTTGCTCAAGACGCTCGAGGAGCCCGGTGCGGATACCACCATCATCCTGTGCGCCGACGTCGAGGATCCGATCCTGCCGACGATCCGGTCGCGCAGCGCCCATCTTCGCCTCGGCCCCGTCGGGATCAGGGACGTCGAGGCCGTGCTGGCCGAGGCCGGACTCGCCGATCCGCCGCTGGCCGCCCGCCTGGCCCGGCTCGCGAACGGGCGGCCGGGCGTGGCCGTGGCCTGGGCCCGCCGGCCGGACGCGGTCGTGGCGCGCGGGCAGCTGGCGCGCACGCTGCTCGACCTCGGCGACGCCCGGCCCGCCGCCCGACTCGAGGCCATCCGCGCCGCGGCGCCGATCGCGGCCCTCGTTGCCGGCGTGGACGACCCGGCGCCCGCTCCCATGGCCGCGGCGATCGACACCGGCCCGGACGGCTCGCCGGACGAGGCGGACGAGGAGCCCGTCGCGCCGGCCCGCGCCTCGGCGGCGTCGCGCCGGCGCACGACCGAGGCGATCCTGCGCGTCTGGACGGAGCTGACCCGGGACCTCGTGGTGGTCGCGGCGGGCGTGCCGGCGGCCGCCCGCGACATCGACCTGCTTGACGAGGTGCGGACCGCTGCCGCGCGGCACGACCTCGACCGCCTGACGGCCTTCCTCGAGCGACTCGGCCGGGCGACCACGCTGCTGGCTGGCAACGTCAGCCCGGACCTCATCCTCGACGACCTCGTGCTGGCCTGGCCGGGCCCGAAGAGGTGAGCGATCCGGAGCGCCTGGAGGCGACCGTCATCGGCCGGGTCCAGGGCGTCGGATTCCGGGTCTTCGTGCTCCGCCGGGCCCGGTCGCTCGGGCTGAGCGGCTGGGTGGCGAACACGGCGTCGGGCGGCGTGGCCGTCGTGGCCGAGGGTCCGCCCGCGGACCTGGATACCCTGGCCGAGAGCCTGCGGGCCGGTCCGCCCGCGGCCCTCGTCGAGCGCGTGATCGAGCACCGCGGCCCCACCCGGGGCGAGGTCGGCGGGTTCGAGATCCGGAGCGGCGCCCACCGCGGCGATTGATCGCGCGTCGCGGTGGGCGACGCCGGCGTGACCCATCCGGCGGCGGCGGTCGGGACGGCTGGGCTATACCCGCCGTGGCCGCGCCCGACCATCGTAGTCGTGCCATGGACGACCATACCCCGGCCGAGGAACTCCCCGCGCTGTACCGCGCCATCCTCGATGGCATCGCCGCGCTGGAAGCCGCGGGGCGTCGCGACGATGCCGTGCGGATCCGCCGTGCGGCGACTCGGGCGTACTCGCGCGCCTGGGATGCGCGCGCTCGGCGCGAGCTCGAGGGCCTCCTCCGCCAGGTGACCCCGCGTGGGCCGGCGAGCCGTCCCTTCGCTCGGCGCGGTCGGACCGCGCGACCGGTCGGCCCCGGCCAGACCATCGTGCCGGCCTCCGAGCGCTGATCCCGCGCGGCCCGTGGCCGCGCCCCTCGACACCACCCCGGGCCGCTCGGGTCGTACTCTTGCGTCGTGTCCACCAGCTCCCTCGCCGATGTCATCGATCGCGCCCTCGCGGGCTACGCCGACCTGACCGCGCTGGGGGAGGAGATCGAGGACGAGTGGTCGTACGTCAACGACCTGGCGGGCGCCTGGACGGAGCGCCTGGAGGCGGTCCGTGCGTCGCGCGGCGAGCAGGCGGCGACGCCGGCGGAGGCCGCCGCCGTGGACGCAGCCGTGGCCGAGATCGGCCGGATCGGCGATCCGCACCGGGCGATCGACTGGCTGTCCACCTTCCCGCAGGTCGTCCTCGTCGCGCTGGGGGAGCGGCCGTGAGGTTCCAGGATGCGGCTCGCGACGGGCGGGCCGTGGTCTACGCCGGCGTCCAGGCCGAGCCCGTCGTGGCGCGGGCCGCCGCGCTCCTCGCCGACGCCACTCCAGCCGAGCGGGTGATGGCCCGCGCCGTGATGAACGGTGAGAGCACGGACCCCGCGGCCTGGATGACGATGTTCCCGACGCTGTTCGGCGACGACGTCCCGCGCGGCCCCGAGCGCGAGCGAAGCGAGGCGCTGCTCGGCGTCGCGCTCGAGGTCGCGGATCGCGGCGACCAGGTGCGCAGCCAGCTGCGCGGTGCGATCGTCGAGGCCGTCACGGCCGTCCTCCTGGCGCGGCGGGTCGGCGAGGCGGCGGTCCGCCGGGAGCGCCGCATCCTGTTCGACGGCGTGCGGGCCGAGATCCACCCGTACGACGTGACCGTGGAGCGCGACGGGGCCGCCGAGGCGTACGACTGCAAGTGGGGCGCGCGCGGCATCGGTGCCGACGTGCTGCACCAGCTCGACGACGCGCGCGGCCACGCGGCCGAGGACGACGAGCCCCTGCGGGTGGCCCTCGTGATCTTCGACGCCGAGCGGTCCTGCCGGGTGCGGCTCGAGCGCCAGACCGCGCCGGTCGCCGGCACCGGGCTGATCACGATCGAGTCCCTCGACCGCCTCGCGAGCGGCATCCCGGCGTGACCGACGAGCTGCCGACCGGCCGATCGCCGTTCCGCGTCCGCTTCGACGAGTGCGGTCCGGACGGGCTGCTCCGGACGAGCGTCCTGCTGCGCTACACCCAGGACCTCGCGGGCTACCACTCGGCGATGGTCGGCATCGACCGGGCCTGGTACGCGGCTCGCGGGATCGGCTGGCTCGTGCGCGCCGCGCAGCTCGCGATCGAGGCCCCGATCGGCGTGGGCGACGTGCTCGAGGGCGCCACCCGGGCGGCCGGGTTCCGGCGCGTGTGGGCCCGTCGCCGATCCGAGTTCCGCGACGCTGCCGGGACGCTCGTCGCCTGGGCGGACATCGACTGGGTGCTACTCGATGCCCGCGGCGCGCCGACGCGCATCCCGCCCGAGTTCGGCGCCGCGTTCCAGGCGCCGCCCGCCGACTTCGACATCGGCCGAGTCAGCCTGGCGGGTGCGCCGCCCGGCGCGACGCGCGCCACCTTCCGGGTGCGGCCGCAGGAGCTCGACCCGATGGACCACGTGAACAACGCGGCCTACGCCGACTGGCTGGACGAGGCCGTCATCGGCGCCGGCGCCGAAGCCGCCGTCCGGACCGTGCCGCGCCGGCTCCGGCTCGATTACGCCCGCTCCGCGGAACGCGACGATGTCGTCACGACCGCGGCCTGGCCCGACCCGCATGGCGACGGCTGGTCGGTCCGGATCGGCGACGACGCGGGCGACCTCCTGCGCGCCCGGCTGGAACCCGGCCCGGTATGACCGCCCCCACGCCGCGCGGCCAGCGGGTGGTCCTCCGTCCCATCGAGGACGGCGACCGATCGATCCTCGCCGCGATCCTGGCCGAGCCCGAGGTCGTCCGCTGGTGGGACGGCACGCCGCCGGACCGGGCCGCGGCGGACTGGACGGGCGACCCCGACGCGACGTGCCTCGTCATCGAGCTGGACGGCACGGTCGTGGGCAGCGTGCTGGCCAGCGAGGAGGAGGATCCCGGCTATCGACACGGCGGCCTCGACATCTTCCTCACCACCCGCGTCCACGGCCAGGGCCTCGGCCGCGACGCCCTGCGGACGGCCGCTCGCTGGCTGTTCGAGGAGCGCGGCCACCACCGCCTGACGATCGATCCGTCAGCCGGCAACGAGCGGGCGATCCGCTGCTACGCGGGGATCGGCTTCCGCCCGGTCGGGATCATGCGCGCGTACGAGCGCGGCCCGGACGGCACGTTCCACGACGGCCTGCTCATGGACCTGCTGCGTGACGAGTTGCGCTGACGGTCGGCCCGCCCGGGCTCCCTCGGGCACTCGGGCACGGCCGCGCCGGAGGTCACGCCCCCTCGCGGGGCGGGCTAGGGCGTCGTCCCGGATGACGGCACCGGCCGCTCGGCCGCCTCGGCCTCGGTCGTGGCCGGACCATGCCGCTCGATGTCGCGGATGAGCCACTCCATCTCGGCGAGACCGTCACAGTCGCGCCCGCCGACTGGACAGGTGTGCGTAGACTGGGCGCGACCCGCCAGACAGTGGAGCCTCGGACAGCAGTGGCGCTGGAGTCATCGCCCGCCGCGTCCCCCGCTGAGGCCGCGAGCGCAACGCTCTTCACCCCAGCGTTCACCACGCTGCTCCTGGCCGAGCTCGCCTACTTCACGGCTGCCGGCATGGAGATCCCCCTGGCACCGCTCTTCGCCGCCCGGGTGCTGGCCGCCGACGAGGTCGGGGTCGGGGTCGCGGTGGGTGCGCTGGCCCTGACCGCCCTGTTCCTGCGGCCGTTCGCCGGGAGGGCCTCGGACCGGCGGGGACGTCGCCCGCTGCTGATCGGCGGAGCCCTGCTGTATGCGGCCGCAATGGCCGCCCACGCCGTCGCCCCCGATCTGACGGTGATGGTCGGCCTGCGGCTCATCCTGGGCGTGGCGGAGGCGTTCTTCTTCGTCGCGGGGTTCGCAGCCCTGGCCGATCTGGCCCCGCCCGGCCGGAGCGGCGAGGCGTTGAGCTACAACTCACTCTCGCTGTACCTGGGGATCGCACTGGGTCCGATCATCGGACAGACCTTGCTGGGCCTGGGCGGCTTCACCCTGGCCTGGCTGGGAGCCGCCGGTCTGGCGCTGCTGGCCGCGATCCTCGCCACGCGCATCCCGGAGACCCGGACAGCCGTTCCGGTCCAGGATGCCCCGGCGGTCCCGCTCATCCACCGCGCGGCCATCGGGCCCGGGCTCGGGCTGCTCAGCGGCATCGCGGCGATGGCCGGCTTCTTCGCGTTCGTCGCGCTCCACGCGGAGATGATCGGCGTCGGCGACTGGAGCCTCGTCCTGCTCGAGTTCGGGGTCATCGTGGTCGCCACCCGGGTCGTCTTCGCGAAGCTCCCGGATCGCGTGCCACCCTATCGCCTGGGGTCCGCCGCGCTCGCGCTGACGGCCGTCGGGATCGCCATCGTCGCCCTGGTCGCGGAGCCGGTCGGCCTGTTCATCGGGTCCGGCGTGCTGGCGTTCGGCGTGGCGTTCACGACGCCCGCGTTCTTCTCCGCGGTCCTGGCACGGACGGCGCCCCACGAGCGCGGCGCGGCGATGGGCACGATGTCGGTCTCGATCGATCTCGCGTTCGGTGGCGGGCCGATGCTCTTCGGGCTGGTCGCGGCGACCGGTGGGATCCCCGCCGCATTCCTTGCCGGGGCAGGGCTCGCGACGCTCGGGGCGGCCGGGACGGCGACCGCGCTGCGTCGGACTGCCGCCGTCCGCGACTGAAACGGCGAGCAGGCGTCACGCTCGGTCGTCGCGGCCTGTCGCGGCCTCGACCAGCCCGATCAGCAGGTCGCACGTCTCCTCATCGGTGAGATGCCCGTCGACGGCCAGGGACTGCCAGGTCGCGAAGGCGAGCGCGTGGCGGATCGCGGCCGTGACGACGTGCTCGCGTGCCCGTGTGGCCAGGGACGGCGCCAGCGACGACGCGACCATGTCGAGCAGCTCCCGGTACGGTCGCAGGCGCTCGCGCGTCGGGGCATGCGTCTCGGCGCTGCGGAGCAGCTGGGCCGTCATCGGCGCCGTCGCCCGGTAGTAGGCCATCACGGTCGCCATCACCGCCCGGAGCCTGGCCATGGGTTCCCGTTCCGCGAGTGCGGCGCCGACATCCGGTGGAGGGTGGGCCACGGCGTACGTGCTCGAGCAGGCGTCGAACAGCGCCGCCTCGTCGGGGAAGTGCCGATAGACCGTCATCCGCGGCACGCCGGCACGCTTCGCGATCCGCGACACGCTCGTGTTCGCGGGCCCGAGCTCCTCATGCAGGGCCAGCGTCGCCTCGACGATGCGCTGCCGGGTCGCCGCCGACGCCAGCGCACGCCGCCCTTGTCGATAGCGGCGTCGACTGCCGTCGTTCGGTGCTACGCCCATGTCACACGAACATCTTGACATGGGCCGTCTCATGCCGCCATCATGCCAATCTGTTACACCCCTGTCTCACCAAATAAGCGGGAGGGCGACATGGACGACCTGGCATTCGGTGGCAACGTCATGCACTTCCACGAGACCGGTCGCTCGACCGACGGCAGGATCACGCTCATCGAGCACACCGTCGCGCCGATGACCATGGCCGGGCCGCCGCACGTCCATCACGGCGAGGACGAGCTGACGCTGTTGCTCGACGGCGAGCTCACCGTGATCGTCGGCGAGCGCCTGACCGCCATCGCCGCCGGCCAGTCGGTGTGGAAGCCCCGCGACGTCGCACACGCCTTCTGGAATGCCAGTGACCGCCCGGCCCGGCTGGTGGAGATCGTGACGCCGGCCGGCCTGGAGGACTACTTCGCGAGTCTGGCCGAGCTGTTCGCCGACGGCGCCATGCCCGACCTGCGCCAGGTCGCGCCGCTGGCGGCCGGCCACGGACTGGAGTTCGTCGGGTCCCCGGCGTACTTCGCGTCGACTGCGCAGCTGTTCGCCGAGGCGCAGGGTGGACCGCCCGACATGCGTACGTGGTTCTCGCTGGTCGAAGAGCACTTCGCGGAGGCGTCGTCGACGCGCGGCTAGTCGGGAACGCATCATCGACCCTGCTCGAACGCGCCACGCCGTCCGCAACAAACCTGCGTCTCGAGCGTCTTCAACCCACACGGAGGGTTCGATGCACCGAGTCGCGTTCGCGGCCATGCTGTTCGTCGCCATCGCATGCCAGAACCCTCCGAGCACCGCCGCGCCGACGGGAGCGGCGGTGCCGTCGGCCACGGCGCCGCCCGCGCGATCCTCCTCACCGTCGGACCCGTCCCCGGCCGCCCGGGGGCTCGCTCCCGATGCCATCGCACTCGTGGTCACGGACGATCTCCGGATGCGCACCGAGCCAGGCGTCCAGGACACCTCGATCAAGCTCGCCCCGCTGCTCGACCGGGGAACTGTCGCGATCGTGCTGGACGGACCCGTCTGGGCGTCCGGCCTCCGATGGGTGCGGATCCACCCGATCGACCCACGAGGCGGTCTGCCCGAGGTGGGATGGGTCGCCATCGCCTCGGGCGACGGCGAGCAGTGGGTCGTGGAGGACCCGACGCCGTGCCCCGCCCCTCCGATCGTTCTCTTCGAGGCGCACGACCCCCTGCGGAACCTCTCGTGCGCCGGCGACCAACCGCAGACGTTCCGTGCGCGCCTGGGAGGCTACGAGACCGGGCCGTGCTTTGAACTGGATGTACCGTGGCTGATCGACCCCGAGTGGCTGGATCCGTGCACCGCATCGTTGTTCCTCGTCCATCCGGATGATCCGCTGGACGGCGACGCCGAGCCTCGCAGCGCGCAACCCGCGTTCGCCCCCGGGATCGAGGTCGGGGAGCTCCCGGAGGACTTTTACCTACCATCCCGTTGGCCCCTGGTTACCGTCACGGGCCAGTACGACCACCCCGACGCTCGAGCGTGTCGCGTTGTCGCCACGGGTGATGGCGAGGAGCCCGAACCTGCGAAGCCCGACCCCCACCTCGTCGTTCTCCGGTGTCGAGCGACCTTCGTCGTGACTGACCTCCGCCCTGCCTCCTCGTGACCGATGCCCCCGGCGCCTGTCAGCCGTCCAGGTCGCGGCCGCTCTCCGGACCGTTCGCCGCGAGGACGAGCAGGCCCGGGCCCCTACCTGCGAGGATCGCTCCCGCGGATACCGACCATCGGAGGTCCTCGACGCTTGGGATCCGCGCCAGGCGCGAGCCGTCCGCGGCGAACACCGTGAGCATGTTCCCCTCGCCGCCGATCACGGCGGTGGTCGCCACGATCGTCCCGTCTGCCGACCACAAGAGGCCGGGGCTTGACAGGCACCTTCCGCAGGACTATATATCGCAGGACGATATATCGCCAATCGTTAGGAAGGGTCATCGATGGTCAAGGAGCTCCCCGAACTCGGCCGCTTCGCCGAACCTGCGCTGCTCATCCTCGTCAGCCTGAGTGATGGGCCCAAGCACGGGTACGCGATCATGGCTGACGTGGAGGCCGGCACCGGCCGGCCGCTCGGTCCCGGGACCCTGTACGCCGCGCTCGCCCGGCTCGAGGAGCGCGGCCTCATCGAGGCGATGCCGCCGGTCGACCGGCGGCGGCCGTACCGCCTCACGGCGGTCGGAGCGACGGTCCTCGCTGAGCAGCTCCACGAGCTCTCAGAGCTCGCGCAGCTCGGCCTCCGCCGCCTCGGCCGGTCACCCGGCTGACGGAGCGGAGCACCCCATGATCGCCCGGCTCCTTCGCCTCTATCCCGCGCAATGGCGCGCGCGCTATGGCGACGAGTTCGTCGTCGTGCTCGAAGAGCGGCCGCTCGGCCCGTTCGACGTCGCCGACGTCGTGCTCGGCGCGCTGGATGCCCACCTCCACCTCCGCGGCCTCGGTGCCGCATCCGAACATGGGAGAGGATTTGCCATGTCGCTTCGCATCGGGGGGTACGCCGCCATCCTCGGCGGCATCCTGTGGCTCATCGCCCTCGTCGGCAACGCGATCAACGACGGCCGCGAGAACGGCGTGCCGTTCCTCGGTCTCGTCGTCGTGCTCGCGACCGTGGCGACCCTGGTCGCCCTCGTCGGGCTGAGCGCGTTCCAGGCGCGCAGCCACCCGGTGCTGACCTGGGCAGCCGTCGCGATCCCCGTGCTGGGGGCGATCGTCGGCCTCATCGGGTACACGCTCATCGTGGTGACCGACGACAGCGACGCGATCCTCCCTGGCGGGATCAGCGCGTGGTTCATCGCGACGATGGGACTCCTGGCACTGGTGCTGGGGTCCACGCTGTTCGCGGTCGCGACCTGGCGCACGCGGAGTCTCTCGCGCCCCGGGTCGGCGCTGCTCGGCGTCGGCGCGATCCTCGTGTTCCTCGCCCTCGCCGGCCTTGGCGGCGGGCTGTTCTCGGGGCCGGCTGCATTCGCGCTCCTCATCGCGGCGATCGTCGCCTTCCCGGCCGGCTGGGTCGCCCTGGGCGTCAGCGCCCTGCGCATCACCGGTCCAGCCCCCATCACCTTCGAAGGAGTATCCCCATGAAGCGTCTCGTCCGACCGGCCATCGGCGCCGGCCTGCTCCTCGCCCTGGCGGTTACCCCCGTGCTCGCGAGCCACACCCACGTGAAGTCCCTGGGCAACGGGCAGTGCGTCCTCCTCGCCGAAGGGGCCGGCGAGGAGTCCGTGGTCCTGCCGCTGTCCGTGTTCCGGCACAACCCCAACGTCGACATCGCCGCCACGGCGGGCCGCATGCACCCCCTCCACGTCCTCGTCCACCTCGGGCAGGCGGGCGAGCATCTCCAGCTCGCCGTGGCCGGCACCGCCGCCGCCGCCACCCTCTGTCCTGCCGGCATCGTCAACGACTGACGACCATCGCCACCACCGCGGCCGGGAGGGTCGCATGATGTCACCGGATCCCTGGCGACCGACGGGCGTCCGGTCGCTCGGCGTGGTCGGCGTCCTCGGGGGGCTCGTCCTGCTGGCCGCGTTCATCGTTCCCATCCCTCCGGCGTGGAACCCGGCGCGGCTCGTCCTGTTCCACGCCGGCGCCATCGCGGTCGCCGTGGCGGTCCACCCCTGGCACGGACGGGTCGCGCCGCGGCTGGCGTTGGCAGGGGCGGTGCCGCTCGTCCTGGCCAATGCCTGGTCGATCAGCTGGATCCTGCTGACGCTGGGCAGCGAGCGCCCGTTCGCCGGCGACGTCGGGCTCATCGGCTTCTACGCGGGCCTGGCCGCCTGGCTCGCCGATGCCTGGTTCGGGCTCTGTGCGCTCCGCATCGGCGTCCTGTGGCGGCCTGCCACGTTCGTCCTCGCGGCTGGCTCGCTGCTCGCGATCACCGGCATGGACCGGCTCGAGCTCACCGCGCCGACGAACCCGACGATCTTCGGGCCCGTCTCGCTGCTCGGGATCGCGCTCAACGCCGTCGCCTGGATCCTGCTCGGGACCCAGATCGCCAAGGGCCGACCCCGGGCGGACCCCACCGCCGTCGCCATCCCGGGCCACGGCGTCGAGCCATGAGTGGATCGCGAGGGTGCCCCGGGTCGACCGGGTCGGCGGAGGGCGTCCGAGGGACCGGACGGGGATGGGCGGGTCATCGCCCCGGCGCTCCACGCTCGGCCCGATGCGTGTGGCGTTCCCCCGCGGAAGGGGCTTTGCCGCTCGTCCGGTAACCACTGACGGGGCTTGACAGGGCGACTGGCTTAGGCGATTGTATTGGGCGTTCGCCCAATCCCCTTCGGAGCGCCGGGTCCCCCCGGCAAGGAGACGAAGCATGGCCACCCTCACCTCGCGGAATGGCGTCGACGTCGACCGCCTCGTCGCTACGATCGGAGCCGTCCAAGCCGATGACAACGTTGCTCGCTTCACGTTCCGTGCCCGCAGCGCCTGGGAACAGGGGGGCCGAAACCGTGGCGAGATTCGCGAGTTCGAGCATGCCGGTGTCACCACCGAGCGGCCCGAGGCGTTCAGGTTGATCGGCGACGAGCCACCCGTCTTGCTCGGAACGAACGGCGGTCCGAACGCGGTCGAGCTCGTCCTCCAGGCTCTGGCTTTCTGCTACGGCGTCGGGTACGTGTACAACGCCGCGGCCAGGGGGATCGACATCGACGAGCTGCGGTACGAGGTCGAGGGCGACCTCGACCTGCATCGATTCCTCGGTCTCGGAGGCCCGCGCGCCGGCTTCTCCGAGATCAGGGCCAAGGCCTGGGTCCGCTCGTCGAATGCCTCGCCCGAGCAGCTCGAGGAACTCTGCCAGTATGTGCAGGACACATCGCCCGTGAAGGACATCCTGGTGAACCCCGTGCCTGTCAAGACCGACCTGGAGGTCCTCTCCTGACGACGACGTCGACACGAACATCGACGGAGGAGGCGTTCCTCGATGCCGCGGAGCGCCTCCTCGTGCGTGTCGGGTATGCGGACATCACGACGCGCACGCTGGCGAGTGAGGCCGGCGTCAACGCTGGCCTCGTCCACTACTACTTCGGTTCGATGGACCGACTCTTCATCCGCGTCCTCGAGCGCTTCACGGAACGCTTGATCGCCCGCCAGCGCACGATGTACTCCGACCCCGAGACGGCGTTCATCGAGAAGTGGCGCACGGCGGTGCGCTACCTCGACATCGACCGGGACTACCAGAAGGTCTGGTACGAGCTCCAGGCGATGGCGTGGAACCGCCCGGCGCTCCGCCATCGGGTGGCCCGGGTCGACGGCGAGTGGCGGGCGGTGCTGATGGAGGCGTTCGCCGAGCCGCGTGAGCGATACGGCATCGATATGCCGATCGACGCCCTCGTCGCCCTCGTCATCACCTTCAACATCGGCATGATCTTCGAGCGGCTGTCGGGGGTCGTCACCGGCCACGATGCGCTCCTGGAGTGGATCGACGGGTGGCTCGAGGGGCTGGAGCAGCGACCGTCCGACGGCGCCCCGTCGTGAGAGACACGCCTCTACGTGTCACCGGAACCCGCGAGGAGCAGACCCGCGCCCGCGACCCGGACGCTTCCGGCTACATCGAACGGGGGGGCGTGCGCATCTTCTGGGAGGTCTACGGGGATGGGGAGCAGACGATCCTGCTGCTGCCCACCTGGTCGATCATCCACTCCCGTCACTGGAAGGCCCAGATCCCATTCCTCTCCCGTCACTTCCGCGTCGTGACGTTCGACGGTCGGGGAAACGGTCGGTCCGATCGACCCACGGACCCCGACGAGTACGCGGCGGAGGAGTTCGCAGCCGACGCGATCGCCGTGATGGATGCGACGGCCACGCGATCCGCGAGCCTCGTCGCCTTCTCCGCTGGGAGCGGGTGGGCCGCGATCCTCGCGGCTGGCCACCCGGATCGCGTGGAGCGTGTGATCTTCATCGGCCCTGCTCTTGGGCTCACCTTGCCACCACCCGCACGCGCTCCGGCCGCCCGGCTGTTCTGGGATGAGCTCGAGCAGCACGAGGGCTGGGAGAAGTACAACGCTGCCTACTGGCGTGCGGATTACCGCGACTTCCTCGAGTTCTTCTTCGGCGAGGTCTTCAGCGAGCCGCATTCGACGAAGCAGATCGAAGACTGCGTGGGGTGGGGTCTCGAGTCCACGCCGGAGATGCTGGTCACGGATGCGCGCGCCCCCGGCCTGGCGGGCGACGACTACCGCGAGCTGTGCTCGCGCATCGACCGTCCGGTCCTGGTCATCCAGGGGTCTGACGATCGGGTCGTCGCCGAAGACGCCGGCGCCGAGCTGGCTCGCCTGGCACGAGGTCGGCTGGTGACCCTCGTCGGATCCGGTCACGCGCCGCACGTCCGGGATCCGATCAAGGTCAACGAGCTGATCCGGGCGTTCGTGACTGGCCCGGAGTCGCCCGTCCGGCGCTGGCCGCGGGGAGGCGCGCGTCGGCGTCGGGCGCTCTTCCTCTCGTCGCCGATCGGTCTCGGACACGCACAGCGGGACGTCGCGATCGCGCGCGAGCTCCGCCGTTTCCATCCGGATCTCGAGATCGACTGGCTCGCGCAGGATCCGGTGACGCGGGTCCTCGAAGCCAACGGGGAGCGGATCCATCCGGCGAGCGACCAGCTCGCGAGCGAATCCGGACACATCGAGTCGGAGGCAGGTGAGCACGACCTCCATTGCTTCCAGGCATGGCGACGAATGGACGAGATCCTGGTGGCCAACTTCATGGTCTTCCGCGACCTCGTCCGCGAAGAGCCGTACGATCTGTGGATCGGCGATGAGTCCTGGGAGCTCGACTACTACCTCCACGAGAACCCGGAGCTCAAGACGGCCGCCTACGCCTGGTTGACCGACTTCGTGGGCTGGCTCCCGATGCCCGATGGCGGTGAGCGCGAAGTCGCGCTGACCGCCGACTACAACGCCGAGATGATCGAACACATCGCGCGCTACCCGCGTGTTCGGGATCGAGCCATCTTCGTCGGCAACCCGGGGGACATCGTGCCGGATACGTTCGGGCCGGGTCTGCCGGCGATCCGTGCCTGGACGGAGCAGCACTACCAGTTCTCCGGGCACATCACGGGATTCGACCCCGACGAATTCAGGGACCGTGCCGCGCTCCGGGCCGAGCTGGGGTATGGGCCGGACCAGCAGGTCTGCATCGTCTCGGTCGGAGGATCCGGCGTCGGAAGCGATCTGCTCCGCCGAGTCATCGAGGCGTATCCCGACGGCAAGCGACGCGTTCCGAACCTGCGGATGATCGTGATCGCCGGGCCGCGGATCGACCCGGACGAGCTTCCCAGGATCGACGGCGTGGAGATCCGCCCATACGTCCACGAGTTGTACCGGCACTTCGCCGCATGCGATCTGGCGATCGTCCAGGGCGGCCTTACGACCACGATGGAACTGACAGCGAACCGCCGCCCGTTCATGTACTTCCCGCTGCGGCACCACTTCGAGCAAACGTTCCACGTTCGCCATCGTCTCGAGCGCTACGACGCGGGACGGCCGATGGACTACGACGACGCCACGCCCCAGGTCATCGCGGCTGCCATCGCCTCGGAGATCGGAACCGAACCACCCTACCGTCCCGTCGAGCGCGACGGAGCGGCTCGGGCGGCGCGGATGATCGCCGAGCTCCTGTGAGCGTGGGGACGCACGCGCTGATCGCGTGAAGAGAGCAGGTGGCGCCCGACAGGAGTCGGGCGTTCGCCAAGAGCTTACGAAGTGACCGCGGACTCGCACCGCATGTCAGGTCGACGTCCTGCGAAGCGACTTGAGATCATCGAGCATCGCCTCGGGCTCGCCGCGGCAAGCCATTCATCCTGCCCCTCCGAGCACGATGCAGCTGCCCCGGCCGCCCAAGCCTTGCGATCCGCTCGACGGCGCCGCCCGGCGCGCCAGGCTTCCGGTAGCCAACGGAGCGAGCGCGCCCCAGCGCCTCCAGCGTTTCCTCGACCTTGAGCAGCGGCGTGGTCTCGAACTTCGAGAGCGCTCCGCCACCACCGTTCGCGATGGCGACGGCGGCACGACCTCACATCCCGAAGGCCACCGCCAGCCACTCGGGAAGCTCGAGCCACGGGACCATCGTGGCCGGGAGCGTCCTGCGCCGGGTCACGGCCGTCCCGGTAGCGATGATCCGGATCCGGTCGGCCGGGTCCGGGTCTCGCGGATAGCGGACGAGCGTCAGGAGATCGGTCCTCTCGTTGCCGTTCGGGTACGGGGCGGGCTTCCGTGCGACGAGCGATCCAACGTCGCGTGGATCGTCCACGCCATCCCGATCGAGCACTTCCACCGTCGGGTAGTTGTCGCGTTCGTCGCCGTTGATGGCGACACAGCGCAGGAGTGCCCGCCTGTCGCCGGGCATCTCGAACCAGAAGACGTCGCCGATCCCCACCGGCGACACGGACCGGAACGGCTTCCTGAGGCGAGCCGGCGCCCGCTGTGGCGACCGCAGCTGCGCAGCGAGCGCCGCCAGCACCTTCGCGCGGCGCTCGTGGAGTCGAGGGTCGTGTGCGAACCGCGCAAGGTCCTCGCCGGTCGCGATCAGGCGCAGCGCCCGGTCGCGAACGCGATCCTCGAGTCGTCCGACCTTCCACTGCGTGTCCGCGAGCGCGAGCCAGAACGCTGCGGCTTCGTCCGGGTCCAGGAGGGCGTCACCCCACTCGGCGATGAGCGCGTCGGTCGCTGCGTCGCCGGACATGCCGTCCGCCACGAGCTCACGGTACCGACCCCGCGCGTCGGCACCCGCGTCGTCGTCGTACAGCCGTGCCCCCGAATAGCTCACGGCCGAATGGTGGCACGGTGGCGAGGGTACGTCCCGGGAATCGACGACGGCTCATTGACGCAGGTGGGCAGCCGGTCGACGGTGACGCCGGCGGCCGCGAACGCCGACTGGTCAGCGAGGACGCGCTCGGCCATCAGGCCGCGGTTGGACGCCGGGCGGTCGGCTGCCCGGGTTTCCGAAGGCCGCAAGGTCAGCCCCGCTCGGCCGCGGCCTTCAGCGCGTCGGCGAACGCCTCGAATGACGGACCCAGGTCGGGGATGGACCGTCCGATGAGACCGCTGAGCGCGCCGCTGTAGACCTCGGACATCGCGAAGTCCGTGCCCTCGCCGCCGGTCGCGGGAGCAAGGGAGTAGGTCCGGACGCCCCGGAACAGGCCCAGCGGCATCCCGCTCGCCCAGACCATGCGGTGGGGCGGGACGAGCTCGGTCACTCGAAGCGCGAACGTCCGCTGCGGGTTCACTGCGGCCACCAGGCGTACGGTGCCACCCGGCGTGACGTCGCCCTCGATCGAGACGATCGTCGGGTTCCAGGCGCTCCACGACGGGAGATCGACGAGCCGCGCCCAGACGCGGTCCGGTGCTGCGGCGATCCGCCGCGCGGCATGGAAGCGCGGTGCGCTCATCGGGCGCGCATCCGGTTGTTGCGGGCGTTGTGCTCCACCTCGGCGAGACCGAGCGCCTCGAGGACGGGTGGCACGTAGTTGCCGAACCGGCCGCGGAGGCCCTTCCTGATTCCGTACCAGCCGCCCACCGGGTTGTCTGGCGAGCGGCCCCACGCCTCCACCGTCCCGGGCGCGGCCTCCTTCTGCTCGTCGGCGTTCCCGAGGGGCACCCAGTCGCCCTGCGCCACGAGCATCGCGCGCAGGTCGTCGATGCAGCGGAGGTGGTACCGCAGCTCCGTCGCCCCCACCTGGACGACGAGCGCCGGCGGGCTCGCGTCCGGGTCTCGGTATGCCTCGAACTCCGACGACCCCGGCGGGGTATGCAGCACCCACGGATCACCCTTCGTCCCCGTTCCCTCGATACCGCCCATGGCTCGTCCCTCCAGCCCGCGTTCCGCGCGACGTGCGCGACACGGAGACGATACCGAGCAAAGACCGCCATCATGTGTCGGGAATTTCCCGCTCAGGGTGACCAACGTCAGGAGGGTGGGCGGTGCGGGCTGGGCGACTCGTGACGCTGCTGCTCCTGCTGGAGCGACGCGGGCGGTTGACCGCCGCGGAGCTGGCGGCGGAGCTCGAGGTCTCGGAGCGCACGGTGCTGCGGGACGTTGAGGAGCTGTCCGGCGCGGGCGTGCCGATCTTCGCGGTGCGGGGGCCCGGCGGTGGCTACGAGCTGCTGGAGGGCGGCGGGTCGGCGCTCTCGGACCCGGGGACCTGGCGGCCGATGGACCGGCGCGCCGGTCGCGTTCGGCGCGCCGTGGTGCGAGTGACGCCCGACGGCCGGCGCCTCGCCGCCGTGCTTGGGCGCCTGCAGCCTCTCCGGGTACGCCACTCGGCCGCAGCCGGCGCCGCCGGCAGGCTCGAGGCCACGTTCCGGATCGGGGCGTTCGAGGGCACCGTGCTCGACCTCTGCTCGCTGGGCCCGGACATCGAGGTGCTTGCCCCGGAGGACCTGCGGATCGCCGTCGCCACGCGCCTCCGCGCGGCGGCAGCGCAGTACCCTGCGGTGGAGGCTCGCGACGGCGTGCGGCCCGCACCACGCCGAGGCGCTTGCGGGCCTGCTCGTTCAGCCTCGACAGCGTGACGTCGACGATCGCCCGTCAGCGCACGTCGTGGCCGGTCTCGCGTCCCCGGAACGAGATGAGCGTCGTCCCGGTCAGTCGCCGTGCGTCTGCCCGCCGGGGTTCGGCACGGCGGGGCAGGGTAGCGCGGCCGCCGGCAGGAACTGCACCACGCCGTTGGATGCCTCGCTCACGAGCGCGGGCGACGCGGCGTGGCAGTGCGCCTGCGCCCACGCCCTGGAGATCGGCTTGGTGAAGCCCTCACCGTTCCCCTTGGGGTTCACCGTCTGGGTGTGGGCCAGCGCCGTACCTGCGACGATCATCGTCACCAGGCTCGCGCCGAGGAGGGCCTGGACGGATCGCTGGACGAAGCGTCGAAGCGGATGCATGGGGGTCACCTCACGTTCTTGAACCAGAGTTTGTCGTGGTCTCCCGGAGAGATCGATCCGGTACCAGCTCACGCGAAGGCGACCGACCTCGCTCCCGCGACGATCTCCTCGACCACCTTGGCGGCGCCGACGATGCGCGCCCCTTGCGCAACGCTCTCCTCGCCGATCCCGCGTGGCTTGGTGCAGGCCCCGCACAGCCATACCTGGCCGCCGTTCGCGACGAACTCCTGGTACAGCTCCGACAGCACGGGCAGGCCCGGATGGGCGATCCCCGCGGTGCCGCCCTCGGTCCCAAGCCAGACCGCGTCGATCGTGCAGAGCACGACGCGTCCTGGCCGGCCGTCGCCGCGATGTTCGCCGCGACGAAGGGGAGCGTGGCCCGCTCCGGATCGTCCTTGCCGTAGGTGCAGTTGAAGATCAGCTTGTCGTTCATCGTCCTCGCTCCACCGTGATCTCGAGGCGGCCGTCACCGCTCGCCTCGACCGAACGAACCGTGTGGCCCATCAGTCGGGCCAGCGGGGGCAGGTCCTCCTTCGCCGCCGGGTCGCGCGCGGTCACCACGAGGACGTCACCGACCGGGATGGCGCCGATCCGTCGCCGGAACTCCGAGGCCAGCCCGTTGGCGCAGCCCATCGTGCCGGCGTCGAACGCGTGCGTGTTCGACGACCGCACCGCCTCGGGGCCGCCGGCGGGCCGGAACCCGGAGCACACGAGATCGATCGCGGCGATCCGCCCGTCGTCATCCACGTCCAGGTACAGCTGCTGTTCGATCAGCGCCCACCCGTCGTGGTTGCGCACCCGGAAGCGATACCGGGCCGAGATCCGATCGCCGACCGGCTCGACGCGGAAGCTCTGAACCGTGAGCCCGTCGCTGTCACCGAACCACTGAAGGAACTTGGCGGCCACGGCGGCCGCGCCCACGATGTCGCCCGGCCCCGACGGGATCAGGTACCGGAGACGGGCGTCGGCGGCCAGCGCTCCGGCGATCGTCTCGAAGGCTCTGGCGGCGATGGCCTCCACCAGCCGTTCCGCCGCGACCGACCGGTCCTCGTGAGGCCCGGCGACGTCTGCCGCGTGGCTGCCGTCGGGCAGGCGGGTGCGCCCGTCGATCGATAGAGCCATTCGTCCTCACCTCCTTTCAGCGGCCCAGGCTAGACAGGGCACCGTTCCCGTACCGTTCCGCCGGCCGGCTGGGTGGGGGTCGAGGTCAGCCCGTAGAATGGCCCGCGTGCAGACGCTGGCGTCCCAGCTCCTCGGCCGGTTCTCGGTTGCGGTCGACGGCGTCGCGATCCCGGGCGACGCCTGGCGCAGCCGCCGCGCGGCCGACGTGGTGAAGCTGCTCGTGCTGGCCCCCGGCCACCGCATGCATCGGGCGCAGATCATGGAGGCGCTCTGGCCCGAGAGCGACCCCGAGGCGTCCGGCACCAATCTCCGAAAGGCGGTGCACTTCGCCAGGTCGGCGATCGGCGACGAGCAGGCGATCGTGAACGAGCATGGCGTGCTCGTGCTGGGGCGCGGTGCCTCGGTCGACAGCGACGTCGAGCGCTTCGAAGCCGCCGCGCAACGAGGACTGGACGCCGGCGACAAGGCTCTATGCCGCGCGGCGGCCGACCTCTATCGCGGCGAACTTCTGCCGGATGACGTCTACGAGTCCTGGTCGGTCGAACCGCGCGCCCGCCTGCGCCGGCGATACCTGGAGGTGCTGCGCGCTGCAGAGCTGTGGGATCGACTGGCCGAAGAGGACCCCACCGATGAGCGGGCGGCGCGCGCGCTCATGCGCGCTCATCTCGAGGCCGGCGAGCGCCGGGAGGCGATCCGCAGCTTCGAGCGGCTGCGCGAGGCGCTCCGCGATCAGCTCGGTGTCGGACCGGACCCGGCGACCGTCGCACTCTACGAGGACGTGCTGGCCCTCGAGGGCGCGGAGCCGCCCACGAGCGCCGAGCGCGCACACACGCTGCTCGCGTGGGCCCTGGTGCACATGAACCGTCACGACATCGCGGAGGCGGAGCGAGCAGCCGCAGAGGCACGCGCGATCGCCCTCGAGGCCGGCTTGGGACGCGAGCTCGGTGAAGCCGCGGTGATCCTCGCCAAGGTCGCGATGGCGCAGGGCAGATGGCGCGAGCAGTTCGCGGAGGAGCTGGCGGAGTCGATGCGGATGCGGGCCAACATGGAGCCGATCGTGTACGACGCG
Source organism: Candidatus Limnocylindria bacterium (assembly GCA_046566045.1). Taxonomy (GTDB): domain Bacteria; phylum Chloroflexota; class Limnocylindria; order Limnocylindrales; family CSP1-4; genus SPCO01. The sequence continues at coordinate 6,180 of JBKHXL010000023.1, read as the reverse complement.
CACCTGTGCCTCGCCGAGTACTACCTCACTGGCCCCGAGGGCTACGACACCGTGGCGGAGTTCGCGCGCCAGATGATGCGGATCGCCGAGGAGGCGGGCTCGGCGACCGGCAGGGCCCTGGCGCTGCTCATGCTGGGCGAGGCCGAGTTGCTCGCCGGCCGCCTCGTCGAGGCCGAGAAGCACCTCAAGGAGGCGGCGCAGGCGAACGACCGTGCGGGCTGCGTCTCCGGCGCCGCGCTGGCGAGGCAACGCCTGGCCGAAGCGGCCGTCAGCCGCGGTCGCCGGTACGAGGGCAACCGGTTACTCGACCGGGCGCGGTCGCTCGCCTATCGCTCCGACATCGCCACGCACCTGTTGGTTCGCGTGTTCGGCACGATGATCCAGGCGGCCGCGGATCCGAAGCAGGCTGTCCGAGTCCTGCGCAGGGCAGAGCGGGAGCTCGCCCAGATGCAGGCGTGTGAGCCGTGCTCGATGGGATACCTGACGAGTGCGGCAACGGCCAGCGCGCGAGCCGGTCAACTGGATCGTGCCCGCTCGTTCATCGCCGAGGCAGAGCGCATCGCGGGCATGTGGCAGGGCGGCCCGTGGACCGGGGCAGTGTGGGAGGCTCGCGGCAACCTCCGCCAGGCTGCGGGCGAGGACGAGCAGGCGCGTGCGATGTTCCGGGAAGCGGCCGAAGCCTTCGCGCGCGCGGGAAATCGATCGGATGCCGCGCGCTGCCTCGAGTCTGCGGCCGGGTCCGCGACGTGAGCACGTCCGGATCCCTATCTGGATCCCGTCCCGTCTCTGGATCCCGTCCCGTCGCGCTCGCTGACGATCCTACTCGTCGTGAACGGGCTCGCGTTCCTGCTCTACGCGGCGGCCAATTCGATCGCACCGTCATCGTACTTCCTGCCGCCGGATGCGCCGGATTACGCGATCTCCGTGGTGCGGGTCGTCGCGGTGATCTACCTCGCCATGGGACTCATCCAGATCGGCATGTGGAGGGTCATGGATCGGATGGCGGTCCGCATCGTCGCAGGTTCGTCGTCTGTGTTTGTGACCGGGTTCGCCATCCTGGCCGCGACCGCAGGCTCAGCCTCCTCCGACCCGTTCCATCAGTTCGGCCCGTTCGTGGCCGTAGGGAACGCGATCGTCGCGATCCTGTACGTGTTCCTGCTCTACCGCGAGCGGACAGCGCAGGCCTGAGATCCGTCGGCAGATCTACGGAATCGGCGCGGGATGACGCCGGCGCTATCGTCCATCAGGTGCTCCGTTGGTGGGCGGACGGGTCGCTCAGGCGAGCGACTCCCGGTCTGCCGAGCAGGTAGCCCTGGCCGAGCGGGACACCAAGCTCGCGAAGCATCTCGAGCTCTGCCGGCTCCTCGATCCCCTCGGCGACGACCACGCAGCCGGCCCGCTCCGCGAAGTGACGGAGGCCTGCGATCATCGCCTGGCGGACTGGGTCGCCATCGACGCGACGTACGAGGCTGATGTCGAGCTTGAGGTAGCGTGGTCCGAGTTCGACGACGTGACGCAGGCTCGCGAACCCAGCCCCGGCATCGTCGACCGCAAGCGCCACATTGGCTCCGAACCCGGCGATCGACAGGCGGACCCCCGGATAGTCGTCGATCGCGACATGCTCGGTGATCTCGAGCACGATCCGGCGTGACCGCGCACCCAGGAGGGTGGCCAGCGCACGTCGCCGGAGGATCACCTCCGGTGAGACGTTCAGGCTGAGCCACGCGCCCGCCGGCAGGGCGTCCGAGGCCTCGAGCGCGGCCGCGATCGTGGCCATCTCGAGGTCGATCCCGAGCCCCACCCGGTGCGCCTCGGTGAAGACCCGGTCCGGCGGCGTCCGATCGTCAAAGCGGGTCAGCGCCTCGTAGCCGACGGGCGTACCGGAACCGAGGTCGACGATCGGCTGGAACACCGGGCTGAATGCCCGCCGTGTCAGGATTCCCGTGACGCGAGCGTGTGTGTGCGCCTCCTGGCGGCCGCGCTCGATATCCGGGGCAAGGAGCGCGCTCGCGGTTGCGGCAAACTCGCCGACGATGGGGAGATGGTCGATGAAGTGCGCGGCGTACGCCGCGTCGGTCGTCCCCACGGCGACCACCCCGAGCAGACCCTCGCCGTTGCGGATCGGGGCGTAGGCGATCGCCCGTGTTCCGATGTCGGCCAGAGCCTCGCCGTAGATGCCGTCCTCGGGTCGCGACCGCCAGGCCTCCGCCCAGGGGCCCTGCTCCGCCCGCCCATGCAGGTACGTGGCGCGACTGGCGGGCAGTGGCCGGCCCGGAAGCAGCGGGAGACCGACAGGACCGATGACTGCGAGCGCCACGGCGTCCGTCGGTTCAAGGAAGGTGATGATCGCCGCGATGTCGACGCCGGGCAGCCCGACGAGCTCGTCGCAGATGGCGGACGCCGTCGCCTCGGCGCTCTCTCGTGGCTGAAGACGGGCGAGCGCCGCCGTGACTGCGGCGCGCTCGCGGAACGCCGCCGCGAGGCTCGAGCGCGCCGCGAGAAGCTCCGTGACGTCGCGCTGGACCCCCACGTACCCAACGACCTCATCATCGGATCCCCTGATCGGCGAGATGGTCGCCTCGGCCTCGTACAGCGCGCCGTCCGCGCGGCGGTTCTTGAACCTGCCCGACCACGGCTCACCGCGCGTGAGGCGGCGCCAGACCGCCTGGTAGAAGGCGGCCGACTGCTGCCCGCTCTTGAGGATCCGAGGGTTCTGGCCGATCGCTTCATCACGGCGGTAGCCCGTCATCCGCTCGAACGCGGGGTTGACGTACTTGATCGTCCCGCCGAGATCGGTGATGATGACCGAGTCGGACGCCTGCTCGATCGCCGTCTGGAGCCGGACCCGCTCGGCTTTGCCGGCGCGCTCCTCGGTCACGTCGCGTTCGACGGCTATGTAGCCGGTGGCGGTTCCATCGGCGGCACGGACCGGCGCGACTGCGGCCGCCGCGACGCGGTCCGTCCCGTCGGGACGACGATGGATGAGGTCACCCGCCCACGTCCCTCCGCTCGAGACGGTCCTGATCATCTCCGCCATCACGACCGGGGACTGCGGGCTGCCAAGACGATCGGGGCGGCCTCCGACGAGCTGGTCGCTCCCGAGGCCGCTCAGCCGCTCGAACGCGGGATTGACGTATTCGATCACCCCGGTCGGGCCGGTGATCAGGATCGCCTCACTCGTCTGCGTCAGTGCCTCGGCGAGCTTGCGATCGTGAGCTTCGAGCCGACGGACGTCGGTGACGTCCGTGAAGAAGCCGATGTTGCACGCGATTCCGTCCAGGACGGCCTGCGATCCCCGGATGTCGGCCAGCAGGACCGTGTCGTCTTTCCGCCGGCAGGGGATCGAGCGAGCCACTGGGATCCGTCCAGCCGCGGTCGCGCGGAACCGGTCCAGGATCATCGGCAGGTCCGCGGTGGGATGGATGTCGGAGACGGCCATGCCAGTGAGCTCGTCGCGGGTGTACCCGAGCAGCGCACAGGCGGCCCCATTCACCCAGCGGAGGCGCCCCGTCTCCACCTCGGCGATGAGGATCGCCTCGGCAGTGCCCTCGAAGATCGCCGCGTAGCGGAGCTCGGACGCGATGAGCGCGTCCTGCGCTCGCCGCTGCTCGGTGATGTCCGCGATCGTGCCCATCATCCGCAGCGGACGACCGGACCCGTCGAGTTCCAGTCTGCCGCGTCCGTGGACCCAGCGCTCCTCGCCGGTGTCCGTCCGGATGATCCGGTACTGCCGGTCGAACGGCTCACGCCGGCCGAGGACCTCCTCCGTGAAATACGCGACCATCCCGTCGCGATCATGGGGATGGATGAGCGATACCCAGTCCTCGAAGGGCCGATCGAGCGCAGCGTCGAGGCCGAAGATGGCGTCGAGACCCCTCGTGCTCGCCCAGCGTCCGGCCGGGATGTCGAGCACGTACGAACCGATCAGCGCGATCGACTCCACCTCGTCGAGTGCCGGCGAGGGGGCAAATACGCTGCCGTGCGGAACCTGCGCAGCAACCGAGGCCGAAGGGGCTCGCCCGGGGCGCTCGCGGTCCTTGGCCTTGGTCTGTTTCATGAGTCGGGTCATGGCGGCCTTCGGTTATGTCCTCACGGCCTGACGAGCAGGCGCAGACCGAACACGGTGCGTTGAGGCACCGGGTCGATCGTATGTCCCCGTCCCTTCCGGACACTCCGGTACGAATCTCCCAGTAGGGTCCCGGGTGTCCGCTGGGCCGAGTCACCCTCACGTCCTCTGCCGGTCCGCCCAGCGCTCGTGCCCAGGGCTCCGGTCGTGGAGGCTCGCCCGTCACGGGAGGTCACCCTGAGCGAAGCGTCCGCCGACGCGTGTCTTGGACACGGTGGTCTCGAACGTCCGACTCGAGCGATCGTGCGTTCTGCGGATTGACGCCGGTTCGGTCGACTGCACAATCGACTGCGCGATCAGAACGGAGGAGTGCCGATGCTGAGCGAGGCGGTTCGTGATCTCCGCAGGCGGACGCGCGGCGAAGTCATCGAGCCGGGCGACGGAGGGTACGAGGCGGCTCGGTCCGCCTACAACGCGATGGCGACCGGACGTCCCGTGTCGATCCTCCGGCCCGCCGACCTGCCCGACATCATCGCTGCGGTGCGTTGGGCAGCGGAGTCGGGTCTCGCGATCGGCGTGCGGGGCGGCGGCCACAGCGTCGCCGGCCACTCCTCTCCGGACGGAGCGCTCCTCATCGACCTGTCGCGGTGGCGTGGAGCGACGGTCGACCCGGCTGCACGAACGGCGGACGCGCTTGCCGGGTCCCGGTTGATGGACCTCGACGCGGCAACCTTCGCCCACGGCCTGGCTGCGCCCTCCGGGACCTTCATCGATACCGGGATCGGTGGCCTGACCCTCACCGGCGGGATCAGCTGGCTCCTGTCGTCGGAGGGGTTCGCGTGCGACGCGCTGATCGGCGCCCAGCTCGTGACGGCGGACGGCGACGTGCTCGAGGTCGACGAGCAGCGCGAGCCCGAGGTGCTCTGGGGCCTTCGCGGCGGCGGCGGCAACTTCGGCATCGTCACGCACCTGCGGTATGCCCTGACGCCGGTGCCGGCGATGTTCGGCGGACGCCTCCGGTTCCGCGGCCACGCCCTCCGCGAGGCGATCCTTCGGACGTTCGAGGTCGAGGCGTCGGCGCCCGACGAGCTCGTCCTCGCGATCGTCGCGTGGCGCGCCGAGGACGGCTCGCCCGCCATCTCGGTGAACGTCGGGTGGCGCGGCGACCCGGAGGGCGGCACCGCGGCGATCCGTGCCCTGGCCGACCACCCCGCCTGCTATGAAACCGACCTCAAGGCGATGAGCTGGCTCCAGCAGCAGTCCCTCTACCAGCCCATCCCGTTCGGGCTACGGCAGTACTGGAAGGGCCATCTCGTCGGGCGGCTGGACGAGACCCTCGCCGATGCCCTGATCGCGTTCGCATCCGAGGAGACGAACGAGTCATTCGCGCTCGTCGAGCTCATCCACGGCCGGGCGCATCGGATCCCGGAGTCGTGGGCGGCGTTCGGCGGCCGGGCCGCTGTGGCCAACGTGACCGCGCTCGCTATCTGGAGCGACCCGGCGGACGACGAGGCGGAGATCGCCTGGGCACGTCGGTTCGCCGATCGCGTATCGCCGCTCTCGCTCCGAGGCGGCGGCTACCTCAACTACCCCGAGCTCGACCAGACGGCGGCGCGGGTGGCGGCGGCATACCCGCGGGCCTCGTGGGCTCGTCTTCAGCAGCTCAAGCGGCGCCTCGATCCCGCGAACCGTTTCCGCTTCAACGCGAACATCCCGCCCGCGGACGCCTGATCTGTCCCTTGGAGTGTCGCCGGGCGAGTCCTTGCCCGGCCTACCACCTCGGTCTGTCGCGCTCCACGGTGAAGCACCACCTGGCGAACGCTCGGTCGAACCGGCGTCCCGGCGCAGCGGGCGATCGAGTGGCTCCGGGCGCTCGCCGAGTCGATCCAGCAGCAGTCGTCCCGAAGGAGCGGGCAGGCCTGATGCACGCCATCTACGAGCGGATCACGGTCGCGGGACCCGAGATCGTCGGGGTTCGCCTCACGGCGGGTCATGTCCCGTCAAGTGGTGGAACTTGGTCTTCCAGCATGAGCGTGGGTCACACGGCGGCGCCTCCCTTCAGGAGCTCACCCAGGGTCGGGTTGGGCAGGCCGCCGAGGAGGCGGACGATGGAG
>JBKHXL010000022.1:0-16832 GCA_046566045.1 Candidatus Limnocylindria bacterium | reverse complement strand
TTGTCCGGGTCCACCCCGGTCTCGATCGCCAGCCGGCCGTGCTGGACCTGCATCCGGAACTCGCCGTGCATCGGGATGAAGTGCTTCGGCTTGGTCAGGCCGAGCATCAGCTTGAGCTCCTCCTGGCTGGCGTGGCCGGAGACGTGCGCGCGCTTGATCGTGTGGTAGTACACGTTCGCCCCGGCCTTGAACAGGTTGTCGATCGTGCGCGAGACCGATTCCTCGTTGCCTGGGATCGGGCTGGCGCTGACGATGACCGTATCACCGGGCTGGATCTCGACGAAGCGATGGTCCCGGTTGGCCATTCGCGCGAGCCCCGCCATCGGCTCGCCCTGGGCGCCGGTCGTGGCGATGACCAGCTTGGCATCCGGGTGGTCCTTGATCCTGTCCTTGGACACGATCCGTGAGGGGTCGTAGGTGAGGTACCCGAGGTCGGTCGCGATGCGGAAGTTCTGCTCCATCGAGCGGCCGATGACGGCCACGCTCCGGCCCATGTCGGCCGAGGCGTCGAGCACCTGCTGGACGCGCGCGATGTTGCTCGCGAAGGTGGCCACGATGACCCGGCCGTCGAGGGGTTCCATGATCTCGCGGAATGCCTCGCCGACGGTCCGCTCCGAGGCGGTGTAGCCGGGGTTCTCGGCCCGGGTCGAGTCGGACAGCAGGAGGGCCACGCCCTCCGCACCGAGCTTGGCCAGGATCGCGAAGTCGCTCAGCTTGCCGTCGACCGGGGTGTGATCGAACTTGAAGTCCCCGGTGTGGACGATGGTCCCGACCGGCGTCCGCAGGGCGATGCCCATCGCATCCGGGATCGAGTGGCCGACCCGGAACGGGATGACGTGGAAGGGACCGACGTCGAGCTCGTCGCCCGGATCGAGCGCCAGCAGCGGGTTGTTGTGGAGCTTGTGCTCCTTGATCTTGTTGCCGAGCAGGCCGCGCGCCAGGGTGCTGGCGTAGACGGGCACGCCCGGGAACTCGGGCAGCACGTACGGCAGGGCGCCGACGTGGTCCTCGTGGGCATGGGTGATGAGGAACGCCTTGACGTTGGCGCGGCGCTCCTTGAGGTAGGTGATGTCGGGGATGACGAGGTCGATGCCGAACATCTCCTCGTCCGGGAACATCAGGCCGCAGTCGATGACGACGATCTCGTCGCCGTACTCGAAGACGTACATGTTCTTGCCGATCTCGCCCACCCCGCCGAGCGGGATGATGCGGAGCGGCGTGTCGTTGGTCGAAGGTCTGGTCACAGGGAAGGCTCGCTAGAAGATGGTGAGTTGGTCGACGTCGTCGGCCGGGGCCGGCGGCGCGTCGCTGGTGGTCGGGGTGGTGGTCGCTGGGGGCGTGGCGACGGCCGGCGCCGCGTGGGTGGTCGGCGCTGCCGACGACGGCTCGCGGGCGCCGTCCATGGCGCGTCGCTCTCGCGATTCGACGAGGGCCGCGGGCAGGCGCTGGATGTCCTCGAACAGGATCGGGCGGTTGCTGCGCTGGTAGAGCGCGAACGCCGGGTGGTACATGGCGAAGGCGAGCGCGTTCGAGGCGCCCGTGGCCGGGTCGATGGCGCGCGTCGTCCCGTGGCTCCGGCTGATCCGGTCGCCCGGTCGGAAGCGCTCGAGCGAGTGCTTGCCCACGGTCACGACGACGGCGGGGTCGATGGCGGCCAGCTGGCGGGCAAGGTGCGGCGCGCAGGCCTCGATCTCGTCCGGCTGCGGATCGCGATTGCCGGGCGGGCGGCACTTCACGACGTTGGTGATGAACACGTCCTCGCGGGACCAGCCCAGCGAGGCGATGAGCTCCGTCAGCAGCTGCCCGGACGCGCCGACGAACGGTCGCCCCTGGCGGTCCTCCTGCTCGCCCGGGCCCTCGCCCACGAACAGCACCTCGGTGTTGGCGTCGCCCTCGCCCGGGACGGCGTGGGTGCGGGTGGCGGACAGGCGGCAGCGGGTGCAGTCGCGGACGTCCGCCGCGATCGCCTCGAGCGCCGCGCGGCGCTCGGCGGGGGTCACGCGGGCACGCCGCTTCCGGCCGACGTCGCGGTCGCGCCGCGGGTCGATGCGGCCGGCACCCATCCTCGCTCGACGAGGACCTCGGCGATCTGGACGGCGTTCGTGGCGGCGCCCTTGCGCAGGTTGTCGCTGACCACCCAGAAGGCCAGGCCGCGCTCCCCGTCCACGCTCGGGTCCTGGCGGACGCGCCCGACGTAGATCTCGTCCGTGCCCGCGGCCGCGGTGGCCAGCGGATAGGTCGAGCTTGCCGGATCGTCCTGGACGATGACCCCGGGCACCGCGGCGAACAGGGTCCGCGCGCGGTCGGGGCTGATCGGATCGATCGTCTCGACGTGGACCGCCTCGCTGTGGGCCACGAACACCGGGACGCGCACGGCCGTGGAGGACACGCGCAGGTCCGGCAGGTGGAGGATCTTGCGGCTCTCCGTGACGACCTTCCACTCCTCCTTCGTGTAGCCGTTGTCCAGGAAGACATCGACCTGCGGGAGGGCGTTGAACGCGATCTGGTGTGGGTAGACCGCCGATTCGAGCGGCCGGTTCGCGACGTGCGCCTCGATCTGGGCCTGGAGCTCCTTGATCGCCTTGCCGCCGGTGCCGCTGACCGCCTGGTAGGTGTCCACGACGACCCGCTCCAGGCCGACCGCGTCGCGCAGGGCCATGAGCACGGGCACGAGCTGCATCGTGGAGCAGTTCGGATTGGCGATGATGCCCTCGTGCCAGGCCAGGTCGTCCGGGTTGACCTGGCTCACGACGAGGGGCACGGTCGGATCCATCCGCCAGGCCGACGAGTTGTCGATGACGGTGGCGCCACGTCGAGCCGCCTCGGGTGCGAGCAGTCTGGACGTGTCGCCGCCGGCGCTGAACAGGGCGATGTCGACGCCGTCGAACGCCTCAGGCGTGGCCTCGATCACGGTGTGGGTCGTGCCGTCCACGTCCACGGTCCGGCCCGCGCTTCTGGCGCTGGCGAGCAGGCGCAGCTCCCCGAACGGGAACTCGCGCTCGATGAGGTTCCGGATCATCGTGCCGCTGACGACGCCGGTGGCGCCGACGACCGCGACGGTGAGGGGCTTGCTGGTCACGACGGGCATGGCTCCGCTGTGGTTCTGATCAGGACGGGCACGCTCGCGAGTATACCAGCGTGCCCCGCCGGGTCCGGACGCGCCGGGGACCGGTCGACCCTCGGGGAGGGTGACCGGCCGGCGGGCGGCGCGTCGGGCGGCGACGCGGATGACGGGCCGGACGCGAGGTCCGGCCGTGGGCTCAGGCGGGGTCCTTCGCGAGATGCCGCTGCATGGCGGCCTTGCGCGAGAGGTTGACCCGGCCCTGGCGGTCGACCTCGGTCACGACCACCATCACCTCGTCGCCGACGGACACGACGTCCTCGACGGTGGGCACGTGGTAGTCGGCCAGCTCGCCGATGCGGACCAGGCCCTCCTTGCCCGGCAGGATCTCGACGAACGCGCCGAAGCCCATGATCCGGGTGACCTTGCCGAGGTACAGCGCTCCGACCTCGACCTCGCGCGTGAGCGACTCGATCCACTGGATCGCCTTGCGCGAGTTCTCGCCGGACACGGCCGCGATCTCCACGGTGCCGTCGTCCTCGACGTTGATCTCGGTCTGGGTCTCTTCCTGGATCTTGCGGATCATCGAGCCGCCCTTGCCGATGATCTCGCGGATCTTCTCCGGGTTGATCTTGATGGTGATGATGCGCGGCGCGAAGTCGCTCATGTCACCACGCGACTCGGGCAGGACCTCGGTCATCTTGTCGAGGATCTCGAGGCGGGCCGCCAGGGCCTGCTTGAGCCCGTCGCGGATGATCGCCTCGTTGATGCCCTGGACCTTGATGTCCATCTGCAGGGCGGTGATGCCGTCCCGCGTGCCGGTCACCTTGAAGTCCATGTCGCCGACCGAGTCCTCCTTGCCGAGGATGTCGGTCAGGACGACGAAGCGGCCGTCGGGCTCGCTGATGAGGCCCATCGCCGCGCCGGCGACCGGCGCCTTGATCGGCACGCCGGCGTCCATCAGGGCGAGGGTCGAGCCGCAGGTCGAGGCCATCGAGGTCGAACCGTTCGAGGACAGGCACTCGGACACGAGGCGGATGACGTACGGGAAGTCGTCGTGCTCGGGCAGGACCGGCACGAGCGCGCGCTCGGCCAGGTTGCCGTGCCCGATGTCGCGGCGGCTGGGTCCGCGCATCGGCCGGTTCTCACCGGTGCTGTACGGCGGGAAGTTGTAGTGGTGCAGGTAGCGCTTCTCGGTCTTGGGGCTGATGGTATCGATGCGCTGCACGTCCGAGGACGCGCCGAGCGTGGCGACGGTCAGCACCTGGGTCTCGCCACGGGTGAACAGGCCCGAGCCGTGGGCGCGCGGCAACAGGCCGACGTCCACCGAGATCTGGCGCAGCTCGGTCGTGCCGCGGCCGTCCATGCGGATGCCCTCGTCGAGGGCGAGCTGGCGGGCGACCTTCCTGTAGAGCAGGTTGTAGAGCGCCTTGCTGACGCGCGCCTCGCGGCGAGCGGCCTCCAGGAGGGCCTTCGGGTCGCCGCCCGAGCGGTGAGCGCGGATGGACGCGGCGATGCCCTGCTTGAGCGCCTCGATGCGGCCGGGCAGGTCGTTGGCGAACCAGATCAGCAGGTTGGCCGTGGCCTCGGCGTCGGGCAGGGCCCGGTGCGCCTGGGTCAGGTCCACACCGAAGTAGTTCGACAGGGTCGGCAGCTTGTAGTTCTCGAGATCCGGGTAGCCCTCGCGAGCGATGGCCAGGGTGTCGAGGTAGCGGCCCTGCTCGACGTGCGTGCCGTCGGCCAGCGCGGCCTCGATGAAGGCCAGGTCGAAGCCGACCGAGTGCCCGACGATGGGCGCATCGCCCACGAAGGCCATGGCCTGCCTGGCGGCGTCGGCCGGCGACGGGGCGCCCTTGACGTCCTTGTCGGAGATGCCGTGCATCTGGTTGCCGACGATCGGGCGACCGGGGTTGACGAAGGTGGACCAGCGGTCCGTGACCTTGCCGCCCTTGACCCTGACCGCGGCGATCTCGACGAGGTCGGCCATCTTCGGGTCGGTGCCGGTGGTCTCGGTGTCGACGATCACGAACTCGCCGCCGGCGGAGGCGATCCTGGCGAAGTCGAGGACGGAGCTCGTGCCGGCCTCGATGAACGGCGTGGCCTTGGCCTTGCCGACGGCCTCGCGGAGCTGCTCCTGGATGTCGATGAGCGGCTGGAGGGCGCGGTGGCCGAACAGGATGGCTTCGGCCATCACGTCTTCCGGCAGGAGCTTGGCGCCGGCCTCGACCATCATGATCGCGTCGCGGGTGCCGGACACGATGAGGTCGAGCTCGGACTCGGCCAGCTCGCTGTAGGTCGGGTTGACCACGAACTCGCGGCCGATGCGGCCGATCCGTACGGCGCCGACGGGGCCGGCGAACGGGATCTCGCTGATGGTCAGCGCGGCCGAGGCGGCCACGGTGCCCAGCACGTCGGCCTCGTTCTCCTGGTCGGTCGAGAGGACCGTGATGACGAGCTGGATGTCGTCCTTGTAGCCCTCGGGGAAGAGCGGGCGGATCGGGCGGTCGGTCAGGCGAGCGGCCAGGGTGGCCGCCTCGGACGCACGCGCCTCGCGCTTGATGAAGCCGCCCGGGATCTTGCCCGCGGCGTACATGCGCTCCTCGAACTCGACCGTCAGCGGGAAGAAGTCCAGGCCGGGCCGGGGATCGGAGCGGTTGGCGGTGCCCAGCACCAGGGTGTCGCCGTAGCGAACGGTGACCGCGCCGCCGGCGAGGCGGGCGAGCTTGCCGGTCTCGATGGTCAGGGTCTTGCCACCGAGCTGCGTCTCGAACGTATGAGACAAGGGGATGTTCCTCCTGTGTCGTGGGAGGAAGGGACGACCCGCGGGCGGGTCAGCCTGTTCCGCGTGACTGGCTCCGGACACCATTCGACCTCGGGTCAGGCCCGAGGTCGGGTGGGCGGCGGTCCTAGCGGCGGAGTCCGAGCCGTCCGATGACGGTCCGGTAGCGCGCGCTGTCCTTCTTCATCAGGTACGCGAGAAGGCGGCGGCGCTGGCCGACGAGCTTGAGGAGGCCGCGGCGCGAATGGTTGTCCTTGGGGAAGCTCCGGAGATGCGCCGTCAGTTCCTTGATCCGCTCGGTGATGAGCGCGACCTGGACCTCGGGCGAACCGGTGTCACCGTCCTTGGTGGCGAACCCGGTCATGATCTCCTGCTTCTGTTCCCGCGCGAGCGGCACTCGTTCCTCCGAACACGACGTTGCGTGATGTGTTTCCACTTCTTTGACCGGCGGATGATAGGGGCAGGGCACCGTATCGGTCAAATGGCTGTACTCGTCCGGTACGTCCGTGCCCCGGCCGTGTGGGTGGACGTACGGGCGGGCTGTGCGTGCGGGCGGGCGGGCTGGGCCTCGGCCACGCCCGGTCGTGCCCTGGGCCACGCGGGCCGTGCGGTCGGCCACGCGGGCCGTGCCCTCCGCCGCACCCCACGCTCCCCGCTCCCCCGACCCACCCCTACCCACCCCTGGTTCCCTCCCATACGCCACGGACCGTGACCGTAGCCGACGGTCCGTACCCATGCGCCACCACGGACGGCGTATGGCAGCTTTCGGAGCAGCAGCCACGATCGGCGAGCCACGCGGTGTGCGCGACGACCATGCCTAGCGCCACCACGGCTGGCGTATGGTGGAAACCGGCGGGGGCGGGGGTGGTGGAAACCGGCCGGGGCCGGGAGGGGCCGGGGCACGCCCGGGCGCGCCCGGAGCGGGTCACGGCCCGCACATGCCCCGCGCGGGCCTGCCTTGCGCCGCGGCGACCACTGCCAGCGCGTGACCGCACCGCTACCATCTGCGCCATGCCACAGCTCGACAGGATCTACACGAAGACCGGGGATCAGGGGATGACCGGGCTCGGCGGCGGGCGCCGCGTCAGCAAGGACTCGGCGCGCGTGCGTGCGTACGGCACCGTCGACGAGCTGAATTCCATCCTGGGCGTGGCCCTGGCACTCGGACTCACCGAGCGTCTCACGACGGAGCTGGCCCGGATCCAGAACGAGCTGTTCGACCTCGGGTCGGACCTGTGCTGGCCCGACGACGACGAGCGCCGCGGCCGGATCCCCACGGTCCAGCCCCACCACATCGAGGAACTGGAGCGCACGATCGACGAGCTCAATGGCGTGGTCGGGCCCCTGACGAACTTCCTGCTCCCGGGGGGCTCGCCGGGCGCCGCCCAGCTGCACGTCGCCCGGACCGTCTGCCGGCGCGCCGAGCGCGAGGCGATCACGCTCAGCCACGAGGAGCCGATCGGCGAGCTCGTCCTCCCGTACCTCAACCGACTGTCCGACGCGCTATTCGTGATGGCCCGCTACGAGAACCACCAGCGCGGCGTCCCCGAGCCGCTCTGGCAGCCGGGCCTCTGACCACTGCCCGTCGTTGCGGCACGATCCCACACGGTGAAGCCAACCCCGGAGCGTGTCTCAGAGACTGCAGACCGCGGCCGTAGGGCCGGCATGAGCCCTGTTCCAGTCGAGATGGTGCCTGGGATGCTGCTTCAGCGCGCGAGGAGGGGCCCGGACCGTGCTTCGCGGTCGATCTGCAGCCTCTAAAGCACGGCGCTCCGGCCGGCACGGCACGGCCGGCACGGCGCGCGCCCGAGCCGCGGGCCTAGGTCAGCCGGAGCTCGATCGGGCCGTCCGCCACGGCAGGTGTCACGCGCAGGCCGTCGGCGCCCACGGACAGCGTCACCGTGACGCCGTCGATCGTCGCCGGGTAGTCGCCGACCGGCGGGAGCGCGTGCGGCTGCTCGAGGCGCATGGTGCCGTCAGCCAGCCGGCCCCGAAGGGTCACCGGTCGCCCCAGCAGCGCGGCGGCCGAGGCGAGGTCGCCGGCCGCGATGGCGTTCCGGATCTCGCCGCTGCGCACGGGTCGCCCGTCGAGCGTGAACGGCTCGACCACGACGACGTCGAAACCGTCCTCCGCTCCGAGTACGCGGAGCGCGTCGGGCGTCCCGCGCCGCTCGAAGCCGAACGCTGCGTCCGGGGTCATCAGCAAGCCGGCCAGGCCGGCCCGATCCGCGATCGCCCGGACGAACGCATCGTAGGTCGTGTGGCGCACGGCATCGTCGAAGTGCTGCACGACCGTCACCGCGACGCCAGCATCCGCCAGCCGCTCGAGACGCTCGGCCGGATCGATCAGGAGCGGCGGCGCCGAACCCGTGATGACCTCGTCGGGATGGTGGTCGAAGGTGATCACCATCGGCTGGGCCGAGCGCGCTCGGGCCTCGCGCACGAGGTGGTCGAGCAGGTAGGCGTGACCCAGGTGCAGCCCGTCGAACACGCCGATGACCGCGAAGGCCGGACCGTGCTCGGGGCGCAGCCCGGTCACCCCGCTGACGGCGTCCATCAGGCGTCCATCAGGCGTCCATCACGCGTCCACCACGGCCGACACCAGGACCTTGTCCGGCGCGAGCCGACCCGGACCCGCCTCGATGGCGATCGCCGCGAGCGCGCCCGACGGGGCGCGCAGCCGATAGCGCTCCGCACCGGCCGTGAAGCCGGCTTCCGGTCGAACGAACTGGCCCTTGGCCACGGCCGCCAGCTCCAGCGCCGTGAGCACCACGTCAGGGAACCGTTCGAGCCCTGCGTCCACCGGCCGGAGCAGCGGCAGCAGGCCCCCCGGCCCGCCGGCAGCCGCGTGGCGGACTTCATCCAGGGTTAGCGCCGTCTCGACCTTGAACGGGCCGGCCGCGGTCCGGCGCAGCGCGCCGAGATAGCCGGCGCTGCCGAGCGCCTCCCCAAGGTCCCGGGCAAGCGACCGGATGTAGGTCCCGGCCGAACAGCGCACCTCCACGATCGCGACCGGTCGCTGCGGGTCCGTGGCGTCCCACTCGATGAGGTCGATCCCGTGGATGGTCACGGATCGCGCGGTCAGCTCGACCGACTCGCCGGCGCGCGCCATCGCGTACGCCCGGCGCCCTCCGACCTTGATCGCGCTGAAGGCGGGCGGCCGCTGGTCGATGGGCCCGGTGAACGCGGGCAGCGCCGCCTCGACCGCCGCCCGGTCCGGGGCCGGACCGGTGGCCGGGGTGCGCTCCCCCTCCAGGTCGTCGGTGGTGGACGACTCGCCGAAGCAGATCGTCGCGCGATAGGCCTTGTCGTCGCGCAGGTGGAACTCGACGACCCGGGTGCCGCGGCCGAGGAACACGGGCAGGACGCCCGTCGCGAACGGGTCGAGCGTGCCGCCGTGCCCGACCCGCTTCGTCGCGGCGAGACGACGGATCAGCCCGACGACGTCGTGCGACGTCGGACCGATCGGCTTGTCGATCACGAGGATGCCGTCGAGCCCCGGCCCGAGCGAGGAACGCGCCACGTCAGCGCGTGACGGCAGCGGCGAGGCGGACGGCCTCGGCCAGGACCGGCGGACGTGCCTCGACCACGGGGAGTGGCACGCTGGCGCCCGCGGCCCGGGCGTGCCCGCCGCCCCCGAACGCACCGGTCAGCACGGTCGCGTCCACGCCCCCGGGCTTGGTCCGGACGCTGACTCGGGTAGCGGTGCCTCCCTCGGCCTCCTTGAACAGGATGGCGACCTCGGCCTCGACCGACTGGGCGAGCAGGTCGATGATGCCCTCGCTGTGCGACGAGATCGTCCCGGTCGCGGCGAGGTCGGCGTCGAGCATCGTGGACCACACGACCCCGCCGCCGGCGGTCGTCTCCAGCCGCTCCAGGACGCGCCCGAACAGCCGGAGCTGGGCGGTCGGCTTGGAGCGATACAGCCGTCGCGAGATGTCCGACAGCGGGGCGCCCGCCTCGACAAGGGCGGCCGCCACGGCCAGGGTCCGGGGCGTGGCGTTGGGATGGGCGAACGTCGCCGTGTCCATGACCACGCCGGCCGTCAGCGCAGCGGCGAGCGTGCCGTCGCCGGCGGTCAGCGGCACGCCGAGCCGGGTGGCCAGGAGCGCCACCATCTCGCACGTCGCGGCGGACCACGGCTCGATCCAGTCGGCCTCCCCCACCCCGTCGTTCGAGGCGTGATGGTCGATGACGACCCGCGGCAGCCGGGCGAACAGGTCCGCGTGACGGACGCCGACCGCGCCGACCCGATCGAGCGAACCGCAGTCGGAGATGACCACGAGGTCATAGGCCGCGGCGGGATCCGGGTCCGCGCGGAAGCGCTCGACGCCGGGGATGAAGTCGTACAGGGCCGGGACCGGGTCGGTGCACACGGCGTCCGCCGTCCCGCCGAGGGCCTCGACCACGGCCGCCACCCCGAGCGTGGCCCCGAGCGTGTCGGCATCCGGGTTCTCGTGGCTCACCGCGAGCACGCGCCGCGCGCCGCGCAGTCGCTCGACCACGAGGTCCGGGACCTCGTCGAGCCACGGCACGAGGAGCGCGCTCGCATCGCCGCTCATCGATGCTTCCGGGGCGCGGATCCGCGCGGACCACGGCCGGCGCCGCGGCCTCGGCGTCCGACCGGTGGTCGCACCGCGGACGGCGGCTCCTCGCGCAGGTCGCCCTCATGGGGCAGCCGCGGGGTCGGGGTCGGCAGCGTCTCGCCGACGGGCGGGTCCGTCTCGGGCACGACGCCGGCACGCAGCTCGTCGAGCAGGTGCAGGACTCGCGTCCCCTGTTCGGCCGTGTCGTCGAGCTCGACGTGCAGGTCCGGGATGCGCCGCAGCCGCAGGGTGCGGCCCAGCTCGCGCCGCACGAACGGCATCGCCCGGCCGAGCGCCGCGATCGTCTCGGCCCGCTCGGCCGGTTGGCCGATGACGCTGACCCAGACCTTCGCGTGACGCAGGTCCGGCGTGGTCTCCACCTTCGTGATGGTGGCGAACCCGACGCGCGGGTCGGCCACCTCGCGGGTGACGATCACCCCGATCTCCTGGCGCAGGAGCTCGTCGACCCGGTCGGTCCGCTGCGACACTACGCCGACGCCACCCGCGACACGGTCTGCGACGTGAAGCACTCGATGACATCCCCCTCCATGAGGTCATGGAAGTTGGCCAGCCCGATGCCGCACTCGTAGTTCGCCTGGACCTCGCGGACGTCGTCGCGGAAGCGACGCAGCGATTCGATCCGATCGGTGGCGATGACCTTGCCGCTGCGCCAGATCCGGGCGCCGCCGCGGACGATCCGTCCGTCGGTGACGTACGAGCCGGCGATCTGGGTGCTCTTGCCGACCTTGATGACCTGGCGCACCTCGGCGCGGCCCTCGACCACCTCGACGATCTCCGGCTCGAGGAGGCCCTTGAGCGCGGCGTCGATGTCGTCGGTCAGCTTGTAGATGATGTCGTACAGGCGGACATCGACCCCCTCGGCCTCGGCGGCACGCCGGGCCGTGTCGGTGATGCCCGTGCTGAATCCGACGACGATCGCGTTCGACGCCGTCGCCAGCATGATGTCGTTGTCGGTGATGTCGCCGGCGGCCTCGTGCAGGATGTTGAGGCGGACCTCTTCCTGGTCGAGCTGCTCGAGCGCGTGGGTGATGGCGCCCAGCGAGCCGGACACGTCGGACTTGAGGATGATCCGGAGCTCCTTGGCCTGTCCGGCCTGGATCTGCCGGTACAGGTCCTCGAGCGTCGCCCGACCGCTGCCCTCACCGCTCTTGGCGGCCGTGGCGGTCCTGCGCTGCTCGACCATGGCCCGGGCGGCCTTGTCGTCGGCGACGACCCGCAGGATGTCGCCGGCGGCCGGGACCTCCGACAGGCCGAGGACGACGACGGCGCTGGCCGGTCCGGCCGACGTGACGCGCTTGCCCCGGTCGTTCTCGAGGGCGCGGACGCGCCCGAACGTCTCGCCGACGACGATGATGTCCCCGACCTTGAGCGTGCCGGTCTGGACGAGCGCCGTGGCGACCGCGCCGCGAGCCTTGTCCATCTGGGCCTCGACGATGGTGCCGATGGCGGCCCGGTCGGGATCGGCCCGCAGCTCCTGCAGGTCGGCCACGAGCAGGACCATCTCGATCAGCTCGTCCAGGCCGACGCGCGACTTGGCCGACACGGGCACGAGCGGCACCTCGCCGCCGTACTCCTCGATGACCACGCCGGCCTCGGTCAGCTCGGTCTTGACGCGGGTCGGGTCGGCGTCGGGCTTGTCGATCTTGTTGAGGGCGATGATGACCGGGACCTTGGCCGCCTTGGCGTGGCTGATCGCCTCGAGCGTCTGGGGCATCACGCCGTCGTCCGCCGCGACCACGATGATCGCGATGTCCGTGACGCGTGCGCCGCGGGCGCGCATGGCCGTGAACGCCTCGTGGCCCGGGGTGTCGAGGAAGACGACGCGCTTGCCGTCGTGCTCGACCTCGGACGCGCCGATGTGCTGGGTGATCCCGCCACGCTCCCCGGCCGCGACCTCGGTCGAGCGCAGGGCGTCGAGCAGGCTCGTCTTGCCGTGGTCGACGTGGCCCATGACGGTCACGATCGGCGCGCGCGGCTGGAGCTTGGCCGGGTCCTCGTCCTCGAACAGGACCTCCTTGGTCGCCTCCGGCGCGGGGCCCGTGCCGTCGGCGTCGGCGTCCGTGCCGTTGGTCGATGTGGCGACGGTCTCGGCGACCTCGTACCCGAGCTCGGACGCGACGAGCGACGCGGTGTCGCGGTCGATGAGCTGGTTGATGGTCGCGAAGATGCCGCTCTTGATCAACTCGCGGATGATGTCGGCGACGTTCGTGCCGAGCAGCTCGGCGAGCTCCTTGACGGTGATCGTGCCGGGCAGCTCGATCGGGCCGCGCTCGCGCGGATCGATCGTCTGGACCTGGGCGCCGAATGCGCCGTCGCGACGCGGCGGCTTGCGGGGCCCGCGCCGGCTGCGCGTGCCGCTCCTACTCCTGGCCACGGGCTCCTCCTTCGATGGTGTCGTGGGTGGCGGTCCCCAGGTCGATGCTCGCGAGGAGCGTCGCCGGGACCGGGGTATGCAGTGCCCGGGTCAGGGCACCCTTCGTGTTGGCGATGGTCAGACAGGCGGCCGAGCGGCACACGTACGCACCGCGACCGGGCACCCGGCCCGTCTCGTCGGCGACGAGGTCGCCGGCCGGCGTGCGCACGATGCGGACGAGCTCGCGCTTGGATCGAGGCGTGCGACAGGCGACGCAGGTCCGCGTCGGGACGTGCCGAACGGACCCGGCAATCGCCGGACCGGCCGCGCGACCCCGTGCCGCGGCTACGACGCCACCTCCCCGGTGTCGACGGTCGCGGCGACCTTCCGGGTGGCGCGCTTCGGCTTGACGGCGGGCGCTGCGGCGGCGGGCGCCGTCGGCTCGGCCATGGCGGCGGCCCCGGTGGCGACCTTCCTGGTCGCGCGCTTCGGCTTCGCGGCCGGGATCTCGTCGGCGAGCGCCTCGGCAGGAGCGGGCGCCTCGGCCGGAGCGGGCGCCTCGGCGTCGGCCACGGGGGCGGCCTCGGGCGCATCCGAGGCGGCCACGGGGGCGGCCTCGGGCGCATCCGTGGCGGCCGGTGCCACCGCCTCGACCCGGCTGGCGGGTCCCGCATCCGCGGCGGCCTTCGCCTCGGCGACCGAGACGTCGCTGCGGATGTCGATGCGCCAGCCGCTCAGCCGGGCCGCCAGGCGGGCGTTCTGTCCCTCACGGCCGATGGCCAGCGAGAGCATCCGCTCGGGGACCGTCACGCTCGCGATGCGATGCTCCTCGTCGATGTCGACGGACAGGACCTGGGCGGGGCTCAGGGCGTTGGCCACGAACACACCCGGGTCGTCGCTCCACGGGATGACGTCGATCTTCTCGCCGGCGAGCTCGGCGACGACGGCCTGGACGCGCGCCCCGCGCTGCCCGACCGTGGCCCCGACCGGGTCCAGGCCCTCCTGACGCGACGCCACGGCCACCTTCGAGCGGCTGCCCGCCTCGCGGGCGATGGCCTTGATCTCGACCGTGCCGGCATGGATCTCCGGCACCTCGAGCTCGAACAGGCGGCGCAGGAAGCCCTTGTGCGTCCGGCTGACGAGGATCTCCGGCCCGCGGATCGCGCGCCGGACCTCGAGCACGAACGCCTTGACGTTCTGCCCGATCCGGTAGTGCTCCAGCGGGCTCTGCTCGGCCGGGCGCAGGACGGCCTCGACGCCCTTGCCCAGGTCCAGGATCAGCCCGCGCGGTTCGACCCGGTTGACCGTCCCGTTGATGAGCTCGCCCTCACGACTCGCGAACTGGTCGAAGACCTGGTCGCGCTCGACCTCGCGGATGCGCTGGAGGACGATCTGCTTGGCGGTCTGTGCGCCGATGCGCCCGAAGACGTCGCCGTCCAACTGCTCGGTCTCGACCATGTCGCCGGGCTTGGCATCGGCCTGGAAGGCCTTCGCGTCGGCGACCGTGATCTGGGTCTGCTCGTCCTCGATCTCCTCGACGACCAACCGGGCGCGGTAGACCCGGATGCGGCCCGATTCGGCGTCGATCCGGACGTGGATGTCCTCGTCACCGGCGACCCGGCGGTAGGCCGACTGGATGCCGTCCTCCACCGCCCCGATGAGCTGCTCGCGTGAGACCTGCTTCTCGGCGTTGAGCTGGAGCAGGGCGCCCACGAAGTCTCGACTCATGTGTGAGCTCCTCCTGCTGCGCTGTCGACCCGACGCGAACGGTCCGCTCACGAAAACGACGTGGGGGTCACCCACGTCGTGGAGCGGCCATTCGATTGGCGCGAAGTATACACCCGGATGGGTGGACCGGTCGATGGGCGAACGGTCGCCCCGCTCGATCATGGCGGCCACATCCACTCGACGCGCGGCTGCTACCGTACGGTCCGACTCGGCACGCCCTGGCCGGGGATCGGAGGTGACGACCCGTGGCTTCGCCGAGCTCGCCGCCCCTGCCCGTGGTCCGGACGACCGAGGTCGACGGCGTGCCGCTCCTCTGGGCCGAGCGACCCGGCGACCCGATGTTCGCGCTGCAGTTCCGGGTCGGGCGCGCATCGGAGCGTCCGGCGGACGGCGGCATCACGCACCTCGTCGAGCACCTCGCCATGGGGACGCTCGGCGACCCGCGCTATGAGCACAACGCCTTCGTCGATGCGGTCAGGACCGTGTTCTTCGCCTCGGGCACGTGGCCCGAGCTCCACGGCTTCACGGCGACCATCACCGAGGCGCTCGCGCGGCTACCCCTCGATCGGCTCGACCACGAGCGACAGGTGCTCGAGCGCGAAGCCGGCACCCGGGTCCGCGGCATCGCCGACATCCACGCGCAGTTCCGCTTCGGCCTTGCGGGCTTCGGGCTCCCAGCGGCACCCGAGTTCGGACTGACGCGCGTGACCGACACCGACGTCGAGAGCTGGGCCACGGAACGCTTCCAGCGCGCCGATGCCGTCGCCTTTCTGACCGCTCCACCTCCGGCCGACCTTCGCCTGCCACTTCGCGACGGTATCCGCCACGCCATCGCCGAGGTGGCGCCGGTCCCGGACATCCCGTTCCCGTCGCACGTCATGGACGGGGGCGGCGGGGTCGCGATCGGGGCCATGATGCGCCGCCAGCCGGGCGCGACCAACACCGTGGCCATCCTCCACCGCCGGCTTCGGCAGCGGCTCCGACACGCCTCCGGCTTCATGTACGACGTGCTGGCCGACTACACCCCGCTCGACGCGACGTGGGCCATGGTCCTGATCGGCGGGGACTGCGACGACCGCCACGTCCAGGAGGTCACGGACATCCTGTTCGCGGAGCTCGACCGCCTCGTCGCCGGCGAGGTCGAGCAGGCCGACATCGACGCCGAGACCGACGACCTTCGTCGCTCGGCGCTCGACCCGACGGCCATCGGCAGCATCCTTGACAGCCTGGCCTTCGACACCCTGGTCGGGATGCGTCTCAGGCAGCCCGCGGAGATGCTGGCTGAGCAGGAGGCGACGACGCCGGCCGACCTCGTCGCTCGGGCGACGGAGGCCCGGCGCTCGGTGCTGCTCATGTCGGATGCCCGTGACCATCCCGCCGATGTGGTCCCCTACCCCATGTCGTCGCCGGGCCCCGTCGCGGGACGCGAGATCAAGCCGATCCTGTCCGCCTTCGGCCTCGGGCTGAAGCATCGGCTGATCATCGGACCGGACGGGCTGACGCTGCGCAACAAGGACGGACTGTTCGCGACCGTCCGCTACGACGAGTGCGTCGTGCTGGAGGACCCGGGCACGGAGGGCCTGGTGCTGTGGGGCCGCGACTCCACGCGGGTGTGGTTCCCGCTCGGCTTCTGGCGCGACACCGATCGGATCGCCGCCGAGATCCGTGCCGCCATCCCGGAGGACCGCGTGGTCCGCGGCACGTTCAGCCGCGACTACTTCGACGGCTGAGCGGCGGGCCCCGGATACCGGTTCGCGACGTAGGCCTCGAGGATCTCGATGAACTCGGCGACGAGGCCCTCGCCGCGCAAGGTGCGATCGAGCTTGCCGTCGACGAAGACCGGCGCGACCGGCGCCTCGAAGGTGCCCGGCAGGCTGATCCCGATGTCCGCGTGCTTGCTCTCCCCGGGGCCGTTGACGACGCAGCCCATGACCGCCACGCGCAGCTCCTCGGCGCCCGGGTGGGTCTCGCGCCAGATGGGCATCCGCTCCTTGAGGTAGGCCTGGATCTGCTGGGCCATCTCCTGGAAGAAGGTGCTCGTCGTCCGGCCGCAGCCCGGGCAGGCGCTGACCTGGGGCAGGAACGAGCGCAGGCCCATCGACTGGAGGACCTGCTGGGCGACCTCCACCTCGCGTTCGCGCGGCGCCCCGGGCTCCGGGGTGAGCGACACCCGGATGGTGTCGCCGATGCCCTCGTCGAGCAGGATGGCCAGCCCGGCCGTGGACGCGATGATGCCCTTGTCGCCCATCCCCGCCTCGGTCAGGCCGAGGTGCAGCGGGTAGTCGCAGCGGACGGCCAGCAGGC
>JBKHXL010000021.1:0-6094 GCA_046566045.1 Candidatus Limnocylindria bacterium | reverse complement strand
ACGACACGACCCTGCGCGACGGCACCCAGGGCGAGAACATCACGCTCTCGCTGGCCGACAAGATCCGCATCGCGCGGATGCTCGACGAGTACGGCATGCCCTACATCGAGGGCGGCTGGCCGGGCTCGAATCCCAAGGACGTCGAGTTCTTCGCCGCCGCGCGGACGATGACCTGGCAGACGGCGAGGCTGGCGGCCTTCGGGTCCACCCGGCATCGCGCCAACCGCCCGGAGGACGACCCGAACCTGCGCGAGCTGGTCGCCGCCGAGACCCCGGTCGTGACCATCTTCGGCAAGTCGTGGCTGCTCCACGTCACCGAGGTCCTGGGCGCGACCCCGAGCGAGAACCTCGACATGATCGCCGACTCGGTGGCGTTCGTGGCCGACCGTGGCCGTGAGGCGATCTACGACGCCGAGCACTTCTTCGACGGCTACCGAGCCGACCGCGAGTACGCCCTCGCCACCCTGCGCGCCGCGCGCCAGGCAGGGGCCCGGACGATCGTCCTGTGCGACACCAACGGCGGGACGCTGTCCGATGCCCTGACCCGCATCGTCGCCGACGTGCGGTCGGCCCTCGAGGCCGATCGCGACGCGCCGCCCGTGACCTGGGGCATCCATGCCCACAACGACGCCGAGCTGGCGGTGGCCAACTCGATGGCCGCCGTGGCCGCCGGGATCCGCCACGTCCAGGGCACGATCAACGGCTACGGCGAGAGGGCGGGCAACGCCAACATCGTGTCGATCGTCGCCAACCTGGCGCTCAAGACGCCCCATGCGCTCGTCCCGCCCGGCGGTGGCCGGCTGGAGGGCCTGACCGAGCTGTCGCGCAGCGTGGCCGAGATCGCCAACCAGATCCCGAACGACTACCAGCCGTATGTCGGGCGTTCCGCCTTCGCCCACAAGGGCGGCGTCCACGGCGCAGCCGTGGCCAAGGTCGAGCGGAGCTACCAGCACATCGATCCGGCGGCGGTCGGCAACGTCGGCCGGCTCGTGGTCTCGGAACTCGGCGGGCGTGCCAACACCTCCATCCGCGCGCGCCAGCTCGGCCACGAGCTCGAGGGCATCATCGACGCGCGCGAGCTCTCGAAGCTGATCAAGCAGCTGGAGGCCGACGGCCTCGCGTTCGAGGGCGCTGAGGCGTCGTTCGAGCTGCTCATCCGGCGTCACGCGACCGACTACGCGCCGCCCTTCCGCATCCTCGACTACACCTGCCTGGTCGAGCAGCGCGATGGCCGCGAACTGCTGGCCGAGGCCACCGTCAAGGTCGCCGTGGACGGCGAGACGCTCCACACCGCGGCCGACGGCAACGGTCCGGTCAACGCCCTCGATGCCGCCCTGCGCAAGGCCCTGCGTGCGTTCTACCCGGCCATCGACAACGTCCACCTGGTCGACTACAAGGTGCGCATCCTCGACGGCGACGCGGCCACGGCGGCGCGGACCCGGGTGATCATCGACTCGCGGGACGGAACGCGGACGTGGTCCACGATGGGATCCGACACGAACATCATCGCGGCGTCGGCGGCGGCGCTGGCCGACTCGCTCGAGTACGCCATCTGGAAGTCCGGCGCCGAACTGCGCCGTCGCGATGAGCGACACTTCACCACGACCCCCGCGACGCCGAGGTAGCTGGCCATGACCGAATCGAGCGCCCCCACGGCCCCGACCCTGACCCTGGCACGCTGGACCGTGACCTCGGGCTCGAACGCGCGCTCGCGCGGCGCCGTGATCATCGACGCCGGCGATCACCACTGGCAGGCCTCGGCCGAGGGCAACGGCGCCATCGATGCGCTGTACCGCGCCGTGGACGAAGCGCTGGCCGAGATCCTGGAGGGTCATCCGCGGCTGCTCGCCTACGACATCCACGCGCTCGGCGAGGGGACCGACACGATCGGGGTCGTGACCGTCCGGATCGCCCCGCCCCTGGCCAGCGGCGAGCGTGGCGAGGGCGAGTACGCGGGCGAGGCGCGCGGTCCGAACATCATCGCCGCGTCGATCGAGGCCTACATCGTGGCCCTCAACGCCATGCTCGGCGAGGCCCACTGGACGGGCGCGCCCGAGTCCGCCGCCGAGACCGGCACGCGAGCCCGGCGCAAGCCCCGCGCCGCCGGCGAGGCGCGCGACCGGCGCGCCGAGATCGACGAGGACGCCGGCGCCATCGACACGGTGGACTGGTTCAACCAGTAGGGGCGCGGGCGACCCGCCGCCGCGCGCGGCGGCGGGACTCCCGGCCCGCTAGACTCGCGGCCATGCCTGCCTCGACCGTCGCCTATGCCGGGGAGCCCGGTGCCTTCGCCGAGGACGCCGTCCTGCTCGCCTTCGGCGACGTCGAGCGTCGCGCGCTGGGCAGCTTCCGGGCCGTGTTCGAGGCGGTCGCGTCCGGGGCGGCGGGGGCGGGCGTGATCCCCATCGAGAACGTCATCCACGGGACGATCCGCGAGAACTACGACCTGCTCCTCGAGTTCGATCTCGACATCCGCGGCGAGGTCGTGGTGCCGGTACGGCTGGCGCTGGCCGCGCTGCCCGGCCAGCGGCTCGAGGACATCGAGCGGGTCTATTCGCACATCCAGGCCCTCGGCCAGGCCGAGGCGTTCCTGCGCCGGCGGCCGTGGCAGCTGCTGTCCACCTACAACACCGCGGGCGCCGGCAAGACGATCGCGCAGGGCGGGGAGCGGCGTGCGGCCGCGGTGCTGTCGCCCCGGGCGGCCGCCCTGTTCGGACTCGAGGTCCTGGCCGACGGCATCGGCGACCTGCCCGACAACCGGACGCGCTTCCTGGTCCTCGCCCGGCCGGATACGGCGATCCCGTCCCTCGTGGACCCGCCACCCCACCGCCGGACGACCATCGTCGTCGCGGTCCACAACGAGCCCGGCACGCTCCTCGCCGTCCTGCGCGTCCTGGCCGAGCACGGCCTCAACATGCGCAAGCTCGAGTCGCGACCGAGTCGACAGCGCGCCTGGGAATACGTGTTCTGGATCGACCTCGATGGGGATGTGGCGGATCCCGGGATGGCCGAGGCCATCGCGGATCTCGGCCCGGTCACGACGATGACCCGCGTCCTGGGCTCGTACGCCGTGCAGGAGCCGTAGACCGGGACGGTGCGGTGATGGGGCCCGGGGGCCCGATGGTACGCTTGGGGCTCCCGCTCCACTGACCGAGCCGTGGCTTCCGGAGGACCCATGGACCAGGCGTTCCGCGATGCGATGACGGCCGGCTACGCGCTCCCCGACGAGGAGCCGGCGGTGATCCTGGGCAGCGCGATGCACGAGGGCGAGCTGTTCAACGACACCCGCGTCCAGATCCCGATGTCGATCATGAATCGCCACGGGCTCATCGCGGGGGCGACGGGGACGGGCAAGACCGTGACCCTCCAGCTCATGGCCGGGCAGCTGTCGAAGGCCGGGGTGCCCGTGTTCGTGGCGGACATCAAGGGTGACCTGACCGGCCTGGCCGTCCCGGGCGGCACGACCCACCCGAAGCTGCTCGCCCGCATCGAGTCCCTCGCCTGGGACTTCCGGCCCTCCGGCCATCCGGTCGAGTTCCTGTCGCTGTCCGGTGCGCTCGGGTCGCGGGTACGGGCGACGGTCCACTCCTTCGGTCCGCTGCTGCTCGGCAAGGTCCTCGACCTCAACGAGACCCAGACCAGCATCCTGGCCCTGATCTTCAAGTACTGCGACGACCACGACCTGCCGCTGCTCGACCTCAAGGACCTCGCCACCACGCTGAAGTTCCTGGCTTCCGACGAGGGCAAGCCGATCCTGGCCGACTACGGCGGGATGTCGGCGGCGTCGGTCGGCGTGCTGCTCAGGGCGATCGTGGTCCTCGAGCAGGAGGGCGCGGACGCGTTCTTCGGCGAGCCCGAGTTCGATGTCATGGACCTGCTCCGAACGACGGACGATGGGCAGGGGATCATCTCGGTCCTGGAGCTCCGCGACGTCATGGACAAGCCGCGGCTGTTCTCCACGTTCATGCTCTGGATGCTCGCGCAGCTGTACGAGCAGCTGCCGGAAGCGGGCGATCTGCCCAGGCCCAAGCTGTGCTTCTTCTTCGATGAGGCGCACCTGCTGTTCGACGATGCGTCGGACGCGCTGATGGACCAGATCGAGCGGACGGCGCGCCTGATCCGCTCCAAGGGCGTCGGCGTGTACTTCGTGACCCAGGTCCCGGGCGACGTCCCGTCGTCGGTCCTGGCCCAGCTCGGCAACCGGGTCCAGCACGCGCTGCGGGCCTTCACGCCCGAGGACGCCGACGACCTGCGCAAGGCCTCGCGGACCTTCCCGATGACCGACTTCTACGACGTCGAGCGGACGATCACCTCGCTCGGGATCGGCGAGGCCCTCGTGACGGTGCTCTCGCCCAAGGGCGTGCCCACGCCGCTCGCGGCGACGCGGCTGCTGCCGCCGGACTCGCAGATGGCCCCGATCGAGGAGGTCCTGTTCCGCGGCCACGTCGCGATGAGCCAGCTCCAGGCCAGGTACGGCGAGACCGTCGACCGGGACAGCGCCCACGAACGGATCACCGCGCGCCTGGCGGCGGCCCGCCAGGCGGCGATCGACGCGACCCGGGACGCCGCCGTCCGGGCCGGGGTCGAGCCAACGACCGCCGCCGGCATGAACTCGATGACGCCGGCCCAGCTCCAGCGCGAACTCGCCCGGCAGCAGCGCGAGCTGGAGGCCGCCCGGAAGCGGGCGGAGCGCGAGGCGGAGCGCCAGCGCAAAGCGGAGGAGCAGGCGGCCGTCGCCGCCGCGAGGGCCCGTCAGCGCTCGATCGACTCGGCCATCCGCACCGGCGGAAGGGTCGTCACGTCACGACTCGGCCAGGACATCGTGCGCGGCATCTTCGGGACCCTGTTCGGCGGCGGCAAGTCGCGGTAGGCGGCGCTCCCTGGCGACGCCTCAGCCGGCGGGTCGTCCGCGCATGGGCTCCCGGGCCCCGGCCGGGCTGGGCCGCACCCGGCGCAGGTGCAGGAGCGCGAGCAGCGCGAGCCCGACGTACAGGGTCAGCTCCGGTACCTCGCTGAAGCGCCAGATCGTCTCATCCGGGTCCAGTATCAGTCGGATCAGCCAGTAGATCGCGAGCGGCGCGAACCACGGCGCGAGGACGAGCGGAGGGATCAGCAGTCGATCGACCGAGGCGAACGCTCGTCGCAGGACCAGCGCAAGCAGCGGGATCGCGACCAGCAGGCCGGCGACGCCGGTCTGCCCAAGGCGGACCAGGAGCTCGAGCGCCCCGATGTTATGGATGTTCGTCTCCCCCTGGACGTTGATCGAATCGAAGGCGGCGGGGGTGGCCACGCCCAGGATGCGCTGGCCCCACGAGATCTCCTCGCCGGCCACGCCGACCACGGTCAAGACCGCCAGCGCGGTCAGGGCCGCCTGCCAGCGCATGCCGGCGGCCGCCAGGCCGCGGACCAGGATGCCGCCAGCGCCGGCTGCGATGAGCAGTGCGCCCACCTGGGTCGTCTCGACGACCGCGTCCTCCTTGGTCAGCGCGAAGAAGGTATCCGGTGCGGCCGCGGCCAGGGCCAGCCCGGTGCCCACGACCCCGATGGGGACGACGAGCAGGGCGGCGGTGGCGCTAGCGCTCAGGCTCCAGATGTGGCGCTCGTTCGCGAGCGCGACGGGCAGGTTCGGGCGAGCGCCTGCGGCGCCGGCGCGTCCGGTGGCACGGTCGAGGTGCAGGTCGGACTCCCTCATGGATGGGAAGGGTACGCGCCCGTCGCCGGGCATCGCTCACGTGGCGTTAACGTGAGGGAACCGCCAGCCTACCGCCATCGCGCCGATCGCGGGGAGCCGCGCGCGCCACCTGGTGGCGATCTCGGTGCGGCCGCGCACCGCCCGCCGATCGATCAGGTGATCGTGAGGTCCGCGGGGATGTCGTCGGCCACGGCCGGGTAGCGTGGGCGGAGCCCGGCGATCGTGTCGGCCAGGATGCTCGCGACGGCCAGGTTGCGGAACCACTTGCGGTTGGCGGGGATGATGTACCACGGCGCGTGGTCGGTCGACGTGCGCGTCAACGCGGCGTCGAAGGCTGCCTGGTAGTCGTCCCAGCGTGCGCGCTCGGCCAGGTCGCCCATCGAGAACTTCCAGCGCTTCGTC
>JBKHXL010000020.1:0-30991 GCA_046566045.1 Candidatus Limnocylindria bacterium | reverse complement strand
TGGTCCTCCCAGCTGACGTCAGACACCAACTGGAAGACCACGCGATGGCCCTCGCCGTCAAGGGCCTTGATTTACACCACGCCTCGGGACACTACTGCGCGGGGGGGGGCGCGGGTGCGCGGGTGCGCGGGTGCGCGGGTGCGCGGGGGGGCGCGGGGTTCCGGGGCGCGGGGCGCGGGGCGCGGGGGCGCGGGGCGCGGGGGCGCGGGGGCGCGGGCGCGGGTGCGCGGGGGCGCCGGTGCGCGCCTATCGTCGCTCGCGCGGCGCCCCACGCGTCCGGGCAGGCCAGGCCGCCGTCAGCGGGCCGCGTACGTGAGGATGACGACGCCCGACGAGAAGGTCCGGCTCTCCAGCAGACGCAGTCTGGCGGGTCGTTCGAGGTCCGGGAACCACGGCGTGCCGCCGCCGAGGATGACCGGATGGATGACGAGCGCGTACTCGTCCACCAGGCCACGCCGGATGAAGTCGGCGGCGAGCGTCGGTCCGCCGATCTCGATGTCGCCGCTGACGTCCCGCCGGAGCTCCTCGAGGATCGACGCCGGGTCGCCGCGGGTGAGGCGCCAGCCGGCCGGGGCTTCCTGCATCGTGTTCGACACGACGACCTTGGGCGCTGCGTTCCAGATCCGGGCGAACTCAAGCCTCGGGCCGGACAACGTCGGGTCCGACTCGGCCGTCGGCCAGTGCGCGTCCATCACCTCGAACAGCCGCCGGCCGTACACGATCGTCTCGAACGAGCGCATCCGCTCGTTGAACCACTCGAGCAGCTCGTCGTCCCTGACCGACCAGTCGAGCGCTCGATCGCGCGCCTCGATGTAGCCATCGAGCGAAACGTTCATCAGGAAGACGACCTTGCCCACGGGCGAAGTATCGCCCGGTGCCAAGCTCATGGGACGTTGCGCACCGATCGCTCGGTGCTCAGAGGCATGTCGCACCCGAGGCTTGCGTGTCAGTGAGCGACCTGTCGTCCCTGGTCCGGCTCGATGACCTCGCAGTCGTCACCCCAAGCCTGCCCTTCGTCGTGCGGGCATCGCTCCATTGCACACCCCTCGTGGTGGTACTCGCCGAGCCGCACTGCGCAGTCATCGCACTGCGGCTCGGGAGGTGGGCCGGGGATGTCAGCCCACCACGGTTCATCGCCATATCGCGCGACGTCCTTGGCGATCCCGTTCCGCACGTGCAGTCGCCGGGTGCAGCCGGTCCCGTCCATCGCGCGGTCGCAAACGCCGCAGATCGCGTATGGCGCGCCGTCAGGGTAGGCGGCAACCTCCTCGGCGGTCGGGGATGGCGTGTCCTGCTTGCGTGGCCCTTTGAGGAACCGGCCCACGTGAGACCCCCGGATGGAGCTGCGCCAGACTCCGGATACTAGCGGATCGTCCGCCGCCGCGACACACGACGCGAGGCCCTAGCCGGGCCGGCGCCGCCAGATCTCCACGGATGCGTGATCGAGCGGTCCCCCGAGTCGCACGTCCGGCTTGCGCACCCGGACCCCGACCTCGATGACCTCGAACGCGGCCAGCAGCTCGTGGCTGATCGCCTCGGCGATCGTCTCGATGAGACGGAACGACGTGGACTCCACGATCTGGCGGGTGATGTCGTAGACCCGACCGTAGTCGATCGTCTTGGTCAGGTCGTCGTCGAGGCCGGCCGGCTGGAGGTCGAGCCGCAGCTCCACGTCGACCTCGAAGCGCTGCGGCGCCGCGAGCTCGTGGTCGTAGTAGCCGTGACGGCCCATGAACCGCATGTTCGTGAGCACGATCCGGTCGCTCAGGACTGGCCTCCTCCGGTGGGTTCGGCGCGCCACCGGCCGCGCACGATGGCATCGGCCACGCGTGCGGCACGGACGTTCCCGCGCACATCATGCACGCGCACGACATCGACGCCGGCGGCGACCCCCAGCGCCGTCGTCGCCAACGTCGCCTCCAGGCGCTCCTCCACGGGCAGGTCCAGGATCCGCCCGAGCGTCGACTTGCGCGACGTGCCCAGCACGATCGGCCGCCCCAGCACGCGCAGGGCGCCAAGATCGCGCAGGAGGGCCACGTTGTGATCGGCCGTCTTCCCGAAGCCGATGCCCGGATCCACGATGATCGATGCTCGATCGACACCGGCGCGCTCGGCGCGCTCGATGGCGGCGCGCAGGTCGGCGATGACCTCGGCCACCACGTCGTGGTAGCGCGCCTCGGCCCGGTTGTGCATCAGCACGATGGGCAGCCGGTGCGCCGCCGCGACCCGGACCATGCCGTCGTCGTCGCGGACGCCCCACACGTCGTTGAGCAGGTGCGCGCCGGCCGCGATGGCCGCCACCGCCACCTGGGGCTTGGTCGTGTCGATGCTGATGGGCAGGTACGGGTCTGCGGCGCGGACGGCCGTGATGGCCGGCACGACCCGGGCGATCTCGTCCGCCGCGCTGACCGGCACGTGCCCCGGACGGGTGGACTCGCCTCCGATGTCGACGAGGTCCGCCCCCTCGACCGCCATGGCCCGTGCCTGGGCGACGGTCCGTGCCACGGCGGCCGCGACACCGCCGTCGCCCACCGCCAGCCCGTCGCCGGAGAATGAGTCGGGCGTCACGTTGCAGATGCCCATGACGTAGGTCCGCTCGCCCCAGCCGAAGTCGCGCGGACCGATGCGCATGGTCGCCACCGCGTCACTCATGCCGGCGGCTCCGGGTCGCGCAGATCGGGGTCGTCGACGGACCGAGCCCGTGCTTCACCGACGAGGTACAGCGACCCGGCCACGACGACGGGTCCGGCGCCGCCGGTCAGCGCCCGGTCCAATGCCTCGTCCACGGTCGCGACCGCCTCGACAGTGCCGACGCGCGAGCCGGCCAGGCGCCGCCAGCGCGCCGCGAGGTCCTCGGCCGGCTCGGCCCGCGGCGCGTCCACCGCCGTGGCCAGGATGCGTGCGCCCCGGAGCGACCCGGCGGCCGCCAGCGCGTCCACCACCCCATCGACGTCCTTGTCCGCCATCGAGGCCACGACCAGGGTCAATGGGCCGGCGGCCAGGTGCGGCCGGAGGTCGTCCAGGGCGACGGCCAGCGCCGCCGCCCCGGCCGGGTTGTGGGCGCCGTCCAGGAGCACGTCCCGCCCGTCGACCGTGAGCAGCTCCAGCCGGCCCGGCCAGCGCACGTCGGCGTACCCGCGTCGACGGGCCTCGTCGGGCGCACGGGCGATGCCCGCGTCCTCGAGCGCATCCAGCAGCGCGTCGGCCGTGGCCACGTTCGCGGCCTGGTGCCGGCCCCGCAGGCCGACCCGGGTCGCCCCCAGCCGCGGCAGCTCCACGGTCAGGCCGTCCCGGTCCCAGTCGAGGAGCGGCGCGGGCTGGACGACCGTCAGCGGCACGCCGAGGCGGCGAGCCCGGCGGGAGATGATGGCCAGGGCCTCGCCCGTCGCACCGGTCACGGCCACGTCCCCGCGCTCGATGATGGCCGCCTTCTCGCGCGCGATCGCCGCGACGGTCGGACCCAGCCGGTCCATGTGGTCGAGGTCCACGTTGGTCACCACGGCCACCCCGCCATCCCAGGCATGGGTCGCGTCGAGCCGCCCGCCCAGCCCGACCTCCACGAGCGCCACGTCAAGCCCGACCTCCGCGAAGTGGCGGAAGACCACGGCAGTCAGCAGCTCGAACTCGGTGGCGTCGCCGTGGCGTTCGGCGATCTGGTCCGCCGCCTCGAGGACGGCCGCGACATGGCGCGCCAGGTCGGGCGCGGGGATCGGCCGGCCGCCCACCACGATCCGCTCGCGGTACGTGACGAGGTGCGGCTTGGGCGTCTCGCCGACGCGCAGGCCCGCGGCGCGCAGCGCGCTGCCGGCGAGGGCGAGCACGGATCCCTTGCCGTTCGTGCCCGCGACCAGCGCGCCGCGCAGCCCGAGCTGCGGGTCGCCGAGGGCTCGCAGCAGCGCCCGCGTCCGGCCCAGCCCGAGCCGGATCCCGAACCGACCGCGCTCCTGCAGGGCGGCCAGGGCCGCGGCGTAGGTCGGCGTGGGCGACGGACCGGCGGCGGTCACTCCCGCGTCAGCTCGTCCTCATAGAAGACGCACTGGTTGAAGCGCGCCGTCAGGCACACGTCGTTGACGTAGCCCTGGTCCAGGTGGACGCCGCCGCGCAGCTGGCAGCGCGACACGTTGTGATCCTGGCGGATGAGCGCCTTGAGCAGGTGGGGCGCCTGGATCGGGATGGCCCCGCGTGTCCCGGTCATGTAGAAGTGGGGGCAGACGTTGCGTCGCAGGTTGGGCAGGCCGAAGCCGGAGCGTGGGCCCATCGGCGCGGTCGGTGGCGCGGCCACCCCGCGCGAGGCGACCGGCGAGGGAGTGACGCGAGCGATCGGACCCAACCCGAAGGCCGGTGGGCCGGACCGCCCGGGGGTCGGACGGGACGCCGCGGCACGGGCGGCAGCGGCGCCGCCGGCCATCGAGGCGCGCGATCGATCCGGGTAGGGTCGCGCGCCATCGCTCGCCCGTCGGTCCCGCGGATCCCTCGGCTGCACGCATCCTCCCTGCTGGGCGCGCCGCCACCAGGACGCGCGCTGGACCGCGCCAGAGTACAACGCACGTCGGCCATCCGGTACCGACCGCACGCGCCGGCGGCCGGGGCCGCCGCCGCCCGTCCATCGCCGCACGCCGGCCGCGGCGGCGACCGTGCGACAATCGAGCGCGATGACTGATCGGCGGGGTTCCCGTCCCAACCACGTCCGACCTCGCCCCCCGTCGGGCAGCCGCCCCACCCCGGTCCGTGTCCGGGCTCGGGCGCCGGCGCCCGGTCGCCTGGCGGTCCACACGCCCGTCCGCCGCAGCCGGGGCATCCCGCTCATCGGCCAGCTGACCCTGGCGCTCGTCATCCTCGTCATCGCCGCCGGGACGTTGTACGTGGGCATCGGCGGGCTGTCGACCGTCGCGGCGAGCCTCGGTTCGACCATCACCGGCTTCGTGGACGACATCACGGCGACCGCCACACCGACCCCGTCGCAGGCCGTCGTCGCCGATTCGCCGCTGCTCGAATCGCCCGACGAGCCGTACACGACGCAGGAGACGGTCGACCTCGTCGTCACCGTGCCGGCCTCGCTGGTCGGCGACCCCGACCACCGCCTGCGCATCTACCTCGCGCTCAAGGACCAGTCACCGGCCCCCATCGAGGAGGTGCCGATGCCGACCCTCCAGCGCAGCGTCATCCCGGTCCAGCTGACCAAGGGCATCAACGACTTCTCGGTGACGATCGTCGGGCCGGCCGGTCAGTCCGAGCCGTCGCCGACGGTGCGCTACGTGCTGGACCTCGCCAAGCCGCCGATCGAGATCAGCTCGCCCCGGGACGGCGCGGTCGTCAACGACAAGGCAGTGACGATCAAGGGCAAGACCCAGGGCCGCTCGACGATCATCGCCCGCAACGCGAAGAACGGGGCGTCGATCACCGGCAAGGCCGGCAGCGACGGCCTGTTCGAGGTCAGCCTGTCGCTGGGGACGGGTGAGAACGTCATCAGCATCCAGGTGACGGATCCGGCGGGCAACGTGCGCGACATGGAGATGACCGTCCGGCGCGGCACGGGCAAGCTGAGCGTCCGCCTGTCGGCCTCGGACTACTCCATCCCGCGCGACGCCCTGCCCGAGGGGCTGCGCCTGACCGCGACCGTGACCGATCCCGACGGGCGACCGCTCGGGGGCGCCACGGCGCTGTTCACCCTGAGCATCCCCGGGGTCGCCACCGTGACCGGCCAGGCGACGACCGATGCGAACGGGCGTGCGGTCTTCGAGACGACCGTGCCGCGCGGCGCCGACCCGGGCGGGGGCAACGCCGCCGTGCAGGTCAGGAGCTCGTCCGGCACCGCGAACGCCGTCACGGTGGTGACCATCACGAGATAGGTCACCAAGGAGGGCGATCGGGCGCCGCCCGCGAGCCGGCCTACGGGCGTGACACGCGGCCCGTCGGCAGCTACCATCCGGGTATGACGACGTGGCGGTGCCCACACTGTGGCACCCCCCAGGCCGAGACCGCGCGGTGCTGGGTGTGTCGTCGCTCCTCCACCGCGTGCATGACCTGCCGCGATTTCCGGCGCGCCGTCGCCGGCGGGCTCGGCTACTGCGCCAACGACCGACACCGCGCGCCGCTCGTCGGCGACGAGATCCGCGCGTGCTGGCAGGCCTCGGACAGCCAGCGCCTCGC
Source organism: Candidatus Limnocylindria bacterium (assembly GCA_046566045.1). Classification (GTDB taxonomy): domain Bacteria; phylum Chloroflexota; class Limnocylindria; order Limnocylindrales; family CSP1-4; genus SPCO01. The sequence continues at coordinate 24,841 of JBKHXL010000020.1, read as the reverse complement.
GCCGTGGGCCGAGCCGGGCGGCGAGCGCCCGGTGGCCGGCCTCCCGATGATGCCGCGCGGGTTCGTCGAGGTGGATGCGCCGAGTGGCGCCCCGCCGACCGGCCCGATCGAGCCGCGCTGGAGCCTGTGGGGGGACCCGGACCGCTAGCCGGGCGACGATTCCCGCACGACCCGGGCCGGGCTCAGCTGGGCTGGGCTTCCGGTGGCGGGGTCGGGGTGGGCGTCGGCGGCGGGGTCGGGGTGGGCGTCGGCTCCGGCCCATCCGACACGACGTAGTCGATGGCGGTCCCCTTCTCGACCACGACGCCGGGACCCGGGCTCTGCGTCGCGATGAGCCCGACCGGCACGACCTCATCGAAGTCGGTCCGCCGCTGGCCGATCGTCAGACCCGCCTCGGCGATGAGCTGGAGCGCCTCGGATTCGGTCCTGTTGCGCAGGTCGGGAACGGGCACCGTCTCCAGGCCTCCGGCGACGACCACGTTGATCCTCGATCCCGGGGGCACCAGCGTGCCGGGTGTCGTGTCCTGCGACAGGACGGTGCCGACGGCCTGGTCCGAGGGCTCCGTCGTCGCGACCAGGGTGATGCCCAGGCCGTCCGCCTCGTTGGTCGCGTCCTCGAGGGTCCGGCCCACGAAGTTCGGGACCTCGACGTCGGTCGCCGGCGGTGGGGTGGACGGGCCGCTCAGGAGCTGGACGACCACGAAGGCCACGGCCGCCAGCAGGAGGAGCGCCAGGGCCCCGGCGATCCAGACGGCCGGAGCCGGGCCGCGGTCGTCCTCCTCGTAGCGCGCCGCGCGGGCCGGGGTCCGGCGCGACCCGGCGCGTCCCGAGCGCGGCTCGTCGTAGCGGTCGTCGTCGTCCGCGGCGTCGGCGTAGGCGTCGGCCGGATAGGACACCACGGTCGGGTTCGCGCGGGCGACGCCCGAGGCCGGCGGGATCACCGCCGCCGCGCGGACCGGGGCGGGCGCGGCGGGGCTCGTCCCCGAGCCCGCGGCACGGGCCGATTCGAGCGCCGCGGCCAGGGCGGCCGCGGATGCGAAGCGACCGTCCGGTGTGGGCGCCATGGCGGTCCGCACGACCGCCGCCATCTCGGGCGGCAGCGTCGGTCGGACGGCGAGCGGATCGGGGACCGGGCCGGTGAGGCGCGCGAGCGCCACGGAGGCGGCCGAGTCGCCGACCCACGGCCGCTCCCCGGTCAGCAGCTCGTACAGCACGATGCCCAGCGAGAAGATGTCGGAGGCGGCGGTGGCCGGCTCGCCGCGGGCCTGCTCCGGGCTGAAGTAGTGGACGCTCCCCAGGGTCGTGCCCGGCAGCGTGACGTGCGCCTCGGCGATGGCCCGGGCGATCCCGAAGTCCACGACCTTGACCCGCCCGTCGCGCCCGATGAGCACGTTGCCGGGCTTCATGTCGCGGTGGACGATGCCGCGCTCGTGGGCGGCCTGGAGGGCGCGGGCGACGGACGCGCCGATGCGCGCGACCTGACCCGGCGGGAGGGACCCGTTGCGCCGGAGGATGGATGCGAGGTCCTCGCCGTCGACGTACTCCATGACGATGAACGGACCCGACGGGTCCTCGCCGTAGTCGTAGACGGTGACGACGTTCGGGTGGCTCAGCGACGCGGCGCTCTGGGCCTCCTGGCGGAAGCGCGACGAGAAGTCGGGATCGCGCAGGTATTCGGGACGCAGGAGCTTGACCGCGACCTCGCGACCCAGCTGCGTGTCGGTGGCTCGGTAGATCGTGGCCATGCCGCCCTGGCCGAGCAGCTCGATGAGCTGGTAGCGGCCGCCGAGGATGGTGCCGAGTTCGGCCACGCGATCAACCCCTCTGCCTGCGAGTGTGCGCCGCCTGCCGGGCAGCGCATGCCGGGCGGCATCGTACCGCACCGGGACGCCCGGACCGGGTCGGTCGCCCCGGGGCACGTCCGGCGGCGCGCGACGACGATGCCCCCCGGACGGTCGCGCTCAGAGCGGCAGGCCGGCCAGGTAGGCCCGGAACTCGGCGCCTAGGTCCGGCCGCTGGAGCGCCAGCTCGACCGACGCCTTGAGCCAGCCCATCGTCGTCCCGGCGTCGTAGCGGATGCCCTCGAACTCGTAGCCGTGGACCGGCTGCTCCTCCATCAGGGCCGCGATCGCGTCGGTCAGCTGGATCTCCCCACCGGCCCCGCGCTGGGTCTGCTCGAGCTTGTCGAAGATCTTGGGGGTCAGGACGTAGCGGCCGATGATGGCCAGGTTCGAGGGGGCGTCGTCCGGGTCGGGCTTCTCCACGACGCGGATGACGCGGTGCAGGCGACCGTGGTCGAGCGGGTCCTCGGACGCCTCGGCCTCGATGACCCCGTAGCGGTGCGTCTCCTCGTGCGGCACCTCCATCACGGCCACGACGGAGCCGTGGGTCTGGTGGTAGGCGTGGATCAGCTGGCCGATGACGGGGCGGTCGTTGATGCACACGTCGTCGGGAAGGATCACCGCGAAGGGCTCGTGGCCGATCAGGTCCTTGGCCATCAGCACGGCGTGGCCGAGGCCCAGCTGCTCCTTCTGGCGGACGTACGCCACCTGGGCCAGGTCGCTGATGTGGCGGACCTGGCGGAGCATCTCGATGTCGCCCTTCTCCTCGAGCAGGTGCTCGAGTTCGTAGGACAGGTCGAAGTGGTCCTCGATGGCCCGCTTCTGGCTGGACGTGACGATGATGACCTGCTCGATCCCGGCCGCGACGGCTTCTTCCACCGCGTACTGGATGATCGGCTTGTCCACCAGCGGCAGCATCTCCTTGGGCTGCGCCTTGGTCGCCGGGAGGAAGCGGGTCCCCCAGCCGGCGGCCGGGAAGACGGCTTTTCGAACGCGCATCGAACCTCGGGGTGTGGTGTCAGGGATGACGTCAGGAGGCGTCGGGGGTCCCGGGGAGTCTACCACCGACCCCCGAGCGGACCGGTCCGGGGCGGTCGGCCGGGTCGTCACCGAGCGCGGCCACGAACCGTTCGACGGCGGCACTGAAGGCGTCCGGCCGGTCCAGATTGGAGAGGTGCGACGCACCCGCCAGCCGCACCCGCCGGGCGTCGCGAGCTGCCGCCGCGAACCCGGGCGCGCCCCAGCGGAAGAACGGGTCCCAGGCGCCGTTGAGGATGAGCGTCGGAGCGGGGAAGGCGGCGAGCCGCGGGGCGAACCGCTCCCCCTCGAGGGCGCGCAGGCCCTGCGCGCCGCCGGCCGGCCAGAAGCCGCCGTCGATGATCGGCTCGGCGATGGCCGGCGGGTAGCGCCGGCGGAGATACCACGCGTTGATCCGGCGCTGGATGCCGTCGTCGACGCGATCGAGCACGGCCTCGAGGGCACGCAGGGGCACGGCCAGGATGCCGGTCGGCTCCGCGCTGGCGCCCGCGATGACGAGGCCGGCCGCAAGGTCGGGCCGGCGGGCCAGCAGGTCCATCGCGACGTAGCCGCCGAGCGACAGGCCGATGAGGACCGGCCGACGCCCGGACGCGTCCCGCTCGGCAGCGAGCGCGTCGGCGACCACCTCCCCGGCCCGCTCGAGCGTGAACGGCTCGTCCGCCCGCGTCCCGTGCCCCGGCAGGTCCGGCGTGACGATCCGGTAGCGGTCGCCGAGCCGGGCGCGCTGCGGCGCCCAGGCGGCCCCGGTCAGGCGCGTGCCGTGGACGAACACGAGGCTGGAACGGCCGGTCGTGCGCGTGCCCGTCACATCGCACCCCGGGCTGCCGCGACCGTGGCGTCCGGCGGGCGGGTCCGGGCCGTCCGCTGCAGGATCATGGCCGCCACCAGGATCGCCGCGCCGCCGACGACCTGGATCGGGCGCAGCGCCTCGCCCAGCAGCCAGGCGGCGAGGACCACGCCGACGACCGGTTCGAACAGCATCAGCGTGCCCGCGCGCACGCCGCCGACCGAGCGCACGCCCGACAGGAACCCGATCGACGGGATGGCCGCGGCGAAGATGCCGGTGAACAGCAGCAGCGGCAGGATGTCCGGCGCCTGGAAGGGAAAGGCCAGCGACGCACCGGCGCCGAGCGCCACGGCCAGCACGGTCCCGCCGACGACCGTGACGAGGAGCGCCAGGGCCAGGGCCTGCTCGACCGGCACCTGCCGATAGCCGTCCCGGCTGATCAGCACGTAGACCGTCTGGCTGGCGGCCGCGCCGAGGGCCAGACCGAAGCCGAGCGCATCGAACCGCAGCGCGTCCGGCCCGTCGAGCTGGGCCGCCACGACGAGGACCATGCCGCCCACCGCCAGCAGCAGCGCGACCGCCCGGGCCGCGTCGAGCCGCTCACGTCCGAGGGCGACCCCGATGACCGCCACGATCGCCGGGTAGGTGTAGAAGCCGAGCAGGGCGAGCGCGACGGTGATCCGGTCGAAGGCGAAGAACATGCCGACATTCAGGGTGAAGCCCATGAGCGAGGCCAGGAACAGGGTGGCGGCCACGCGCTGCGGCAGGCGCCACGGACGGATGACCGGGATGCCCCGCGTGCGGGCGCGCCAGGCGATCAGCAGCCCCAGGCCGCACAGGCCGATGGCCGCGCGCCAGACGACGAACGACGCCGGCGCCAGGCCCGCCTCGTACGAGAAGCGGGACAGCGGACCGAGCATGCCGAACATCGCCGCGGACCCGAGCACGATGACCACCCCCAGCGTGGGAGGCGGGGCATCGAGCGGGGCGGCGGTCTCGACGATGGCGGACGGGATGGGGCCCACGTCCCGGCTGGGCTGGCGCATGCGACGGCCATGGTAGGCCGCCGGGTCAGGCGACGCCGGCGCCCTCGGGCGGCCGCGGCGCGCGCTCGCCGTCGGTGGCGATGGCGACCGCCGCGGGGGACTCGCGCCGGCCCGTGGCCAGGCGGATCCCGGTGAACGGCACGCGGATCTCGCGAAACACCTCGATCGAGACGAGGAAGCCGACGAACAGGAACACGACGCCGAGGAACTTGCCGAGCTGGAACAGCTCGGTGGACCCGAACCGGTTCAGGCTGTCGGTGATGGTCGGCACGAACGCGCCGATGGCGATGAGGATGGTCGCCGGGACCCGGCTGTGGATGGTGCCCGCCAGGAGGGCCCGCACCGCGCCGGGCACCGAGGCCACGAAGTTGACCACGATCGCCACCGGCGCGATGAGCAGGTTGAACAGGAACTCGTCACCCGGCTGTTCGGGGTCCAGCGAGTAGGCCAGGACGCGCCGCTTGGGCATGAACACGTACGTGCTGAACACGGCACCGAGGATCAGCGCGAACGCCCCGGTGATGTTCATGAACGGCGTGAGCAGGCGCAGCTCGGCCGGGAACAGCGTCGCCTTCGGAGCGCCGGTCGCCGGATCGAGCGCGTAGCCGGGCTCGGGCAGGACCGTGATGGCCATGAGGACGACGCTCAGCAGCGTCGCGCCGACGACCGCACCCGCCGCGAGGCGCGGCCAGCGGTCGTTCTGGAAGTAGGTCTCGACCGCCACGGCCAGGGCCAGCAGCGCGGCGGTGATGAAGTACAGCAACGGGAGCGTGCCGGCGCCCTGGTACTCGGGCCGGTTGCGGAGCAGGAACGTGAACAGGCCGGCCAGGAAGAGGCACAGCGCGAAGCTGTAGCCGAAGCGGGTCCGACCCAGCAGGAAGGCCGTGCCCAGGCCCAGCCAGCCCGCCGTCCAGACCGCGCCGGTCAGGTACCACGCCCGGTAGAGCGCCTCGTTCCAGCCGCCGATGCCGGCCAGCGCCTCCGCGCCCGCGGCGATCCCGTAGAACAGCATGCCGAGGCCCCAGATCAGCTGGAACCCGCCGCGCCGTTCGCGCCACTGGTCGAGCAGGGCGGCGCTGAAGGTGAGGGCCAGGATGGAGGTCAGGGCGGGCAGCACGATGCGCGGGTCCACGTCAGCCGGGCCCCGCCTGGTGGGCCGCGATGAAGCGCAGGAGCAGCCGATCGAGCACCGCCGACGCGTCGCCGTACAGCACCGCCAGGCGCGTCGGGTCGAGCGATCGGCGCCGGCCGAGCCCGGCGATCTCGGCCAGGAACGGCCCGCGCGCCGCCACGAACGAGGCGACCGCCTCGGTCAGGCTCCGCTCGCCGGCGGCCAGGCGGCGAGCCTGCTCGTCGACGATCGACGCGGCGACGGCCTCGGCGGCCTCGCGCGCGGGCCCGTCCGACGGATCGGTGTCCAGGAAACCGACGAGCGCCTCGATCAGGCGCTGGCCGTCGCGACGGAACGCCTGCCGCTCCCCGTCGCCGATGGCGACGGTCGGCTTCGTCCGGCCGAGGCCGGCGTAGTGGGCACGATAGGCGCGCTGGAGGCGCGCTGGCGTGGCGCCCATGCTGGCCAGCGGCGCGGGGCGATGCGCGGATCGGCGGTCCCGCGCCAGCCGGTCGAGCGCGACGCGGTCGAAGCGCCGATGACCGCCGGGCGTGGTCCACGCCTCGACCCGGCCCTCGTCGGCCCAGCGCCGCATCGTGTCGGGATCGACGCCGACCAGCCGGGCGGCCGGGCCGAGCGACAGCCAGCGGGGCGCGGGGCGGTCGGTCGGCGGGACGGCGTCGGACACGGGCGGGCCTCGATCGATGGGTCAGGCGCCGACGGACCGCGCCACCGTGGGGGGAAACGGCAGGACGGTCCGCCGGCATGACGGAAGAATCTGGGTATTCCTGGGTACGAACCGTCGACCCGGGTCGCGCCGGATGGTAGGCCCGCTCGTCAGGGACTGTCAACGACCGCCGGAGCCGGCGGCGATGCGCGCGGATCAGGCCGGGACGAACTCGTGGTCGTCGCGATGGACGCCGTCGCACAGGCCGAGCGTCGGTCCCGCGTCACCGTCGCCGGCGGGCAGCGGCACGGGGCGCATGATCTCCCGCACGGTCCCCTTTCGGCAGAACAGCATCCCGCGCTCAGCCATCCAGGCCCGCACGCAGGCGGCGTCGCCGTGGAACTGGAAGGGCCCGGGGTTGATGGCCGGGCGGCCCGCCCACGACACCGGCGTCTCGGCGGCGACGATGTCCAGCAGGTTCACGCGCCACGGCGTGCCCTCGATGACCGCGAGGCAGCCGTCGCAGCGGCGCGCGATGTTGTCGCTGATGATCGTGCGGATCTCGACGCCCATGATCTCCATCGGCGCGATGGTAGCAGGGCGCGCAGGGACCGGGTCCGGGGAGGGCGAGTGGTACCCCCAAGGGGATTCGAACCCCTGATCTCCACCTTGAAAGGGTGGCGTCCTAGGCCTCTAGACGATGGGGGCACGGGACCGGGGCCCGAGTCTAGCAGAGGCCTCCGGAACGTCAGCCGGCGAGCTGGAACAGGATGATCGCCCCGGCGAAGGCGCCGGCCGTGGCCATCGCGGCGCCGCCGCCGACGAGGCCGAGCAGCAGGGCGCGGCCTCCCCGCCCGTGCATCCCCGCCCGCCAGGCGGCCTGGGCGGTGTACAGGGCGAGGGCCAGGAACGAGATGCCGAGGACCACGGCGCCGGACGCCAGCAGCGGGATCTGCGACGCATCGCGCACGGTCACGACGTAGCCCAGGTAGGCCATCGACCCGATCACGGCGATGGCCAGGAAGATGACCCCGGGCGAGATCGCGCGCCTCATGCGTTCGCCTCCTCGGTGGCGGCACCGAACGTGCGGTGGAAGACGGCCACGTTATAGGAGACCCGCGCTCGTGTCATGGCCGCGTGGTGCGCCCGCCCGGCGATCCCGAACGCGCCCTCGAGGAAGGTCCCGGCCTCGTCGAGCGAGTCGAAGGTCAGGAAGCAGTGGATGACGCGGATCCGGAAGCCCCGACCGAGGAACGGGCCGTTGCGCTTCGACCACGCGTGCGGCTCGGGCGGATCGCCACGCAGGGTGGCCAGGTCGTCCCGGCCGTAGTCGTGCAGGACGAGCAGGCGACCACCGGGCCGCAGGATCCGCTCGGCCTGGGCGACCTCGCCGTCGGGGGCGCCGCGGAAGCCGGACCAGCACGACACGATGACATCGGCCGAGCCGTCCGGCACGTCGAAGGCGGCCGGGCCGCTGGACGTCCCCGGCGTCACCCGCGCCCCGAGGTCGCCGAGCTGGCCGGCGCGCAACCCGTCCGCGGCATCGAGCAGCAGGACGTCGCGACCCGCCACGGGCCCGAGCGCCTCGAGCGCCCGCGGGATGCGACCCTCCCGGTCCAGGGCGCGCGCCAACGCCTCCGCGAGATCGGCGTCCAGGTCCAGCGGTAGGTCAGCCACGGGGCGCGAGTATAGGGGCGACTCCCGCTCGGGGTGCCGGTTCCGGCGGGGGTCCGGGACTCAGCACCGCTCGAGGCGCGCGACCACTCCGCGCCGGGGCGCGAGGGCCAGCGACGCCAGCCCGTCCCGGACCGCGACCGGCGCCTCCGGATCGCCGGGCTCGAGGTGGATCGGGAGCAGGCGCCCCGCGCCGACGCCCTCGAGCGCCACGTCGACCGTCACGGCCTCGACCCCCGGGTTGATGGCGACGACGAGCCGGTCGTCGTCGAGCGCCCGCTCGAGCACGAGCGCGGGCCCGCTGTCGCCGATCGCCACGGTCGAGCCGTGGCGCAGCGCCGGCTCGGCGGCGCGCAGGCGGAGCACGGCCCGGACGAAGGCGTGCAGCTCGGTGTCCCAGCGCTCGCGCTCCCACGGGAAGCCGCCCCGATTGGCCGGGTCGTTGGCGCCGGCCATGCCGACCTCGTCGCCGTAGTACACGCACGGCGCCCCGGGCAGCGTCGCCACCAGCAGGTAGGCCATCCGCAGCGCAGCGCGATCGCCGCCCAGGACCGTCAGCGCCCGCGGCGTGTCGTGCGATGAGAGCAGGTTGAGCTGGACCGCGACGACGTCCGGGTCGTACACCCCGAGGAGCTCGACCAGCCGGGCCGCGAAGCCGGCCCCGTCGTACGGGACGATCGTGCCGGCATACTCGTGGTGCCCGGCGATGATCCCGTGGTCGAGGCTCGGCCCCCCGACGTAGCCCAGGATGGCCTCGGCCAGCGGATAGTCCATGAGCGCATCGAAGCGGTCGCCGCGCAGCCACTCGGGGGCCACGTGCCACACCTCCCCCACGAGATACGCGTCCTCGCGGATCGCCTTGCAGCGCTGCCGGAAGGTCTGCCAGAACGCCTCGTCCCGGATCTCCGCCGGCACGTCGAGGCGCCAGCCGTCGATGCCGAAGCGCAGCCAGCGCTCGGCGACCTCGAGCAGGTACTCGCGCACCGGCGGGTGGTCGGTGTCGAGCTTGGGCAGCGCCGGCAGGCCCCACCACGCCTGGTAGCCCAGGGCCTCGACGCTCACATCGTCCCACGGGGCCGGGTAGGGCCTGGCGAAGCGCGAGCCGTCCAGCACGCCTGGGGCGAGGTGGAACCAGTCCCGGTAGGGCGACGCCCCGCCGTTCTCCACGATGTGGTGGAACGGCCAGAAGCCGCGGCCGGTGTGGTTGAACACGCCGTCGAGCACGACCCGCATGCCGCGCTCGTGGGCGCGGTCCAGCAGCTCCCGCAGCGCGTCGTTCCCGCCCAGGAGCGGGTCCACCGTGTGGTAGTCGAACGTGTGATAACGGTGGTTCGAGGCCGACTGGAAGATGGGGGTGAGGTACAGCGCGGTGATGCCCAGGTCCTGGAGGTAGTCCAGCTGCTCCGCGATGCCGAGCAGGTCGCCGCCCTTGAACCCGTGGGTCGTCGGCTCGTGGTCCCATGGCTCGAGGGCGCCCGGCTTGGGCACCCGCTGGCTTGCCGCGAACCGGTCGGGGAAGACCTGGTAGAAGATCGCGTCGCGGACCCAGGCCGGCGTCTCGACGCTCACGTCCGACGCCCCCGGAGACCGATGCGATACTCCATCCATGACCTCCCATCGCTGGCCTGCGGCCGTCGTGGCCGCCTCGCTGCTCGCGGCCGCCTGTGGCGGTCCGACCGTGTCGCCGGCGCCAGGCGCGGCGACGACGCCTCCACCGACCCCGTCCCCCACGGCCGCCGGCGCGCCGGCCTGTCGAGCCCGCCCGACGGCCGCGCCGGCCACCGCGGCGTGGTGGCACGACCGGGTGTTCTACGAGGTGTTCGTCCGTAGTTTCGCCGACTCGGACGGAGACGGCATCGGCGACCTGCGCGGTCTGACCGAGCGGCTCGACCACCTGAACGACGGCGACCCGACGACGAGCGACGACCTGGGCGTCACGGCGCTGTGGCTGATGCCGGTGGCCGAGTCCCCGTCGTATCACGGCTACGACGTGACCGACTACCGCCGCATCGAGCCCGACTACGGGACGCAGGAGGACTTCATCGCCCTGGTCGCCGCCGCCCGGGAGCGCGGCATCGAGATCGTCGTGGACCTGGTCGTGAACCACTCCTCGCGCGAGCACCCGTGGTTCGAGGCGTCCGCCGCCGGCGATCCGGCCTACGCAGACTGGTACGTGTGGGCCGACGAGCGACCGCCCGTCAGCGGGCCGGCCGGGCGACCCGTCTGGCACCAGCTCGGGGGGCGCTGGTACTACGGCTACTTCTGGGAAGGCATGCCCGATCTCGACGTGTCGAACGACGCCGTCACGGCCGAGCTCGACGACATCGCCCGCTTCTGGGTGGACGAGATGGGCGTCGCCGGCTTCCGGCTCGATGCCGCCCGCCACCTCATCGAGGACGGGGCGGAGCTCGAGAACACGCCGGAGACGTTCGACTGGCTGCGTGGTTTCCGCGAGCGGCTGCAGGCGGTCGAGCCGGGCGCGCTCGTGCTGGGCGAGGTGTGGGACGCGACGTCCGTGGCGTCGCGCTACGTCCGGGAGGGCGCCCTCGACCTCGCCTTCGAGTTCGGCCTCGCCTCGCAGATCCTGTCCGCCGTGCGCTTCGGCGACCCGGGCTCACTGGCCATCGTCCAGGCCGAGGTCTCGGCGGCCTACCCGGTCGACGGGTACGCGGTGTTCCTGACGAACCACGACCAGGATCGCGCGTTCGACGTGCTCGGCCGCGATCCCGCGGCGGCCCGCCAGGCGGCCACCCTGCTGCTGACCGACCCGGGCATCCCGTTCCTCTACTACGGCGAGGAGGTCGGCCTGCGCGGGCGCAAGCCCGACGAGCGGATCCGCACCCCGATGCCGTGGACCGGCGAGGCACCAGGCTACGGTTTCACCTCGGGCACCCCGTGGCAGGCCATGGCCGACGGGGTGGAGGCCTCGAACGTCGCGGCCCAGGCCCGCTCGGCCGATTCGCTCCTGTCGTGGTACCGCCAGCTGATCGCCGCGCGAACCGCCCATCCCGCCCTGTCGGGCGGCCGGTCGATCCCGCTCGAGAGCGCCGTCGCCGGCGTGTACGCCACGCTGCGGGTGGACGACGCGGACGACGAGGCGGTCGTGGTCGTCTCGAACCTGACCGACGAGCCCGTCGGGGACGTCCGCCTGTCGCTCTTGTCGGGACCCCTGTGCGGCTCCCCGACCGCGGCGGTGCTCCTTGGCACGGACACGGGCGCGGTCGTGGCCGCGCCCGTGGTCACCGCCGAGGGCGGGCTCGACGGCTGGTCGATCGGGTCGCTCGCGCCCCACGGCGACGTGCTGGTGGCCCTGCGCCCGTAACGGTCGCCGACGGCGACGGCGCCCCGGCGGCGGCGTACCGGCGGCTCACGCGGCGCCCCGGCGGCGGCGCCCCGGCGGCGCCCCGACGCGGCTCACTCAGCCCTTGACGCCGCCCACGGCCAGCCCGCCGATGATGTACTTCTGGAGCAGCAGGTACACGACCGCGACGGGCAGCGCGAACATGATCGCGAACGCACTGAACTCCGACCACGGGGTCGTCGTCGCGAACTGCCCGACCATCCCGTTGAGCGCCACGGCCAGCGTGAACTGGCTCGCGTCGGACAGGAAGATGACCGAGAAGTAGTACTCGGTCCAGCCGGCGATGAAGCCGAGGAACGCCGTCACCGCGAGAGCCGGGATGGCCAGCGGCAGGATGATCTGGAAGAACGTCTGGTTGCGCGTCGCCCCGTCCACCGAGGCCGCTTCCTCGAGTTCGCGCGGGATCGTGTCGAGGTAGCCCTTGAGGTTCCAGATCGCGAACGGGAGCGTGCCCGACACGGTCGCGACCATGACGCCTGCGATCGTGCGGCCGAGGATGAAGTCCCCGAAGCGGATCTGGGTCAGCAGCACGAACAGCGGGGCGATCGTGGCCACCGCCGGCAGCATCAGCACGCCGAGGATGGCGATCATCAGGACCTCGCGACCGCGGAAGTCCATGCGCGCGAAGGCGTACGCCGCCGACACGCCGATGCCGACCGAGGCCAAGGCGGTCCCCGACGCGATGATGAAGCTGTTGCGGGCCAGCTCCAGGAACGAGACCGGGTTGCTGGTCGGCTGCGCCAGGACGTTGCCGTACGCCTCGAACGACACCCCGGGCGGGATGAGGTTGAGGCCGTCGGGCCGGGTCAGGCCGCGCGGGTCGACCGACAGGCTGAGCACCCACAGCAACGGGAAGACCACGGTGAAGGCGATGCCGAGGCACAACAGCTGCAGCAGGATCTGGCGCGACAGCGGGATCTTCTTGCCGGCGGATGTCGAGCGACCGAACGTCCGCGCCTTGGGGCGGACGGCGGGGATGGTGGTCATCGGGCCCCCTCCTGGACGGTCCGCGAGCGACGGTCATGCGTCATAGCGAGCCGTCGCCTTCGCCATCTTGTTGGTGACGATGGTGATCGCCAGCAGGATGAAGAACATGATGATCGCGAACGCGGCGCCGACCCCGTAGAGCCGCTGCTCGTTGACCAGTCGGAACGCCTGCGTCACCAGCAGCTCGGTCCGCCCGAACGGCTGGCCGGCGGTCATGAAGTACGACAGGTAGAACAGGTTGAAGGTGATGACGAAGCCGTAGATCGCGTACGGCAGCATGGCCGGCCGCAGGTACGTCAACGTCACGGTCTTGAAGCGCTGGAAGATCGACGCGCCGTCCATCTCGGCCGCCTCGTACAGCTCGCTCGGGATGCTCTGCAGCGCGCCGGTGGCCACGACCGAGTTGAGCGGCCAGCCCAGCCACGTGTTGGCGGCCAGCAGCGCGAAGTAGGCCAGGGGGAGCGGGATGAACGGGATCGGGTCCTGCGCCTGGCGCAGCCAGTCGATCCGGAACATCTCCGCCGGCAGCGCGAACGCGCCGCCCAGCACGGCCAGGATCTGGTTGATCGCGCCGTACTCGGTGTCGAACATGTTGCGCCAGACCGTGGCGACGATGATCGGCGGGATGACCACGGGCAGGATGTAGATGGCCCGCCAGATGCGCTTGAAGCGGACACCCGGCAGGTTCAGCGTGACCGCCACGAGGACGCCGATGGTCACGTGGATGACCACGTTCGAGAGGGCCCACCACAGGTTGAAGAAGATGAGCCGGAAGAACTCGAAGTTCGGGATCGACAGCTGGCTCGACAGGATCTTGATGTAGTTGTCCAGGCCGACGAACGGGGGCGCCTCGGCTCCGGGACGCAGGTTGCGCAGGCCGAAGTCCGTGAACGACATGTAGGTCTGGAACACCAGCGGGTAGAACGTGATGAGGCCCATCACGATGAACGCGGGCGCGAGGTACGTCAGCGCCGTGCGGGTGTCGCGACCGATCCTCGGTCGTTTGCGCTGGGCCGGCAGGGGCGCGGCGGCCACGGTCATGGGTTCATCGCCTCCTCGGGTCCGGCTTGGGTCGCAGGGTGGGGACGCGGTGGGGGACGGGTGGTCCCGCGATGATGCGCCAGCGGGGCCCCCGTTGGGAACCCCGCTGACGATCGGATGCGCGAGGGACTAGAGGCCGTTGGCCTCGTTCATCGCGGCGCACGCGTCCGCGACGGCCTTGGTGGCGTCCTCACCGGACTCCAGGACGAGCTGCAGCGCGTTGCCGAAGTTGCCCCAGAAGTTGTCCAGCTGCTGGACCTGCGGGCGCGGGAAGCCGGTGGCCACCGCGTCGGCGAAGCCCTGCGTGATGGGGTCGGTGATGGTGATCGAGGTGTTGGCCGGGATGTGCCCGGCGACGTCCACGAAGACCTGCTGCGCCTCGACCGTCGTCATCGCCAGGGCGAAGTCGACCGCGAGCTGGAGGTCGGCCGTGGAGGGGTTGATGTACCAGCCGTCGACGCCGGTCAGCGGCTGCGAGGGGCCGGCGGGGCCGGCCGGCATCGGCGCGACGCCGAGGGTCGGGACGGCTTCCTTGTAGCCACCGGTCGCCCACGGGCCGTCGACGATGAGGTCGATGTCGCCCGCCTTGAACGCGTTGGCCATGTCGTCGTAGTTGGGGTAGAACTTGACCCCGGCCGCCTGGAGCTCTGCCAGGTACGCCAACGACTCGGCCACACCACCCTGATCGGCGATGCACCTGCCACTGTCGTCCATCAGCTTGCCGCCGAAGGCGGCCCACCAGCCGAAGTTGTGATAGGCGTTCGTGCCGCCGAGGAAGCCGGCCTTGACCGTGCCGTCCTTGGCCGCCTGGAGCAGCTCGTCGGTGGTCGCCGGCGGGGTCGCGATCGTGGCGGTGTCGTAGAACATGGCCACGGCCTTGAGGGACTCGGGGACCATGTACAGCTTGCCGTCGACCTTGGAGCCGTTGATGGCCACCTCGCTGATGCCCTCGAGCTTGCCCGCGAGGGCGGCGTCGAGGTCGGCGATCACGCCCTCACGGGCCTGGAAGCCCAGGCTGTCGTTCGGAGCGATGAACAGGTCGGGGCCGGCGCCGGTGGCGGCATCGGCGTTGTACTTGTTGAAGAGGTCGGCGAAGGGGACCTCCAGGACGTTGACGACGAGCTCGGGGTTCGCCGCCTTGACCGAATCGAGGACCTGGTTCAGGGCGTCAAGCTCGGTGCCGGCGCCGGACGAGTAGCTGTGCCACAGGGTGATCTCGCCGGACAGGCCCGAGGGGGCCTCGCTCGGCGCGCTGGTCGGGGCGTCGCTCGGGGCGACGCTCGGTGCGGTGCTGGGGGCCGTGGTCGCGCCGCCACCCGTGCAGGCCGCGGCGATGATCGCCGCGCCCGCCACGAGGGCAGCCAGTCGAAGGTGCTGCTTCATGTGTTCGTCGTGTCTCCTCTCTCGAACCGGTCCCGCGTCTGGGCGGGCCCGGATCCAACGTGCCGAACGGGCGCTCCCGCTCGGCCTGGCCGGTGGTCCCGGCCTGTGATCGTCGCGATGGGCGACGAGGTCGATGCGATCGGATCAGCGAGACGCATCGGTGTCGTCGCTCGCCGGTGGTCGATCTCAGTCTCGGTGTCCGGCCACCTCCTTCCGGTGACTCGGCACCGGTCCGGCCGACGCGCGGACGATGAGTCGCGTCTCCAGTCGGCGATGCTCGGGCTTGGCCAGATCCCGTCGTTGGACGACGGACAGCAACAGGCGGACCGCCTCCTCGCCCTTGCGACGGATGGGCTGGTGCACCGTCGTGAGCGGGGGATCCACGTGGGGGGCGAGGTCGATGTCGTCGAAGCCGACGACGCTGACGTCGCCCGGGATGTCGAGGCGCATGTCGCGCAGGGCACGCATCGCTCCGATGGCCATCGCGTCGGACATGGCCAGGATGGCCGTCGGGCGGAGGCCGTCCTCCCAGGCCCGATCGGTGATGGCGATCCCGCCGTCGATGCTGGCGGGGCCGACGAGGACGCGCTCGTCCGGGATGTCCACGCCGACCCGGCTGAACGCCTCGCGGTAGCCGCGCAGGCGGCGCGCCGTGACGCCGTCCGGGTCCGCGCCGCCGGGCGCCGGCGGCTCGACGCCGAGGACGAGGACGTCGCGGTGGCCGAGCCCGATGATGTACTCGGCCGCGGCCCGGGCGCCACCGACGTCGTCGATCTCGACCGAGCCCTGCTCCGGCAGGGCGCTCGAATCGACCAGCACGATCGGCAGGCCGGCGCGCCGGATCTCCTCGACCTCCGGGTGGGTGTCGGCCAGCCCGATGGCGACGACGCCGTCCACCGTCGCGCGGCTCATGGCGCGGGCGAGGCTACCGTGCAGCGGCGAGATGAAGTGCAGCGCGTAGCCGTGCTCCTCGGCGGCGAGCGCGACGCCCTCGCTGAAGGCCCCGAAGAACGGGTTGCTGAAGTTGACGCTGAGCGCCTGCGGGGTGAGCACGCCGATGGTCATCGTCTGGCGCTGGGTCAGCATGCGCGCCACCGGGTGCGGGGTATAGCCGAGCTGATCGGCGACCTCACGGATGCGGCTGGCCGTCTCCGGCGACAGGCGATCCGGCGCGTTGAACGCGAACGACACCGCCGTCTTGCTGACGCCCGCCTCGCGGGCGACGTCGGCGATGCGCGGGCGCGGGATCCGATGGTCCACTCGACTCCATTCGCGGCGGGCCCGGGCATCGGCTCCTCAGACGACGCGGGGGCGGGGCGGCTGGACCGCGAGGATGTACGCGCTCGGTCCAGCGTCCGCATGCAAACCGGTTTAGCAAACCGGTTTAGGCAATGTAGCAGGTCGCCTCCCGGTGTCAAGACCCTTTCGGCCCGGCATGTGGGCCCTTTCGGCCCGGCGGCGACGACGATCCGGCCGTGCGCGTCCCACCCGGTCGGCGGCGCTAGGATTCGGGCATGGTCCGCCACGTCCGCGCGATGCCCGGCGGCATCCGCGTCTTCCTCGTCTACGCCGTGCTCATCCTCGTCGGCATCGGCCTGAGCATGCGCTTCGTGGTGGACCAGGCCATCGCCGCACCCATCAGCCCGCTTGGGATCGTGGTCATGATCCTGCTTGCCTACACGATCTTCACCACGACCCTCGTCCTCCAGCGCAAGGAGGCGGCTCGCAACCTGGCCATCGGCCTGGCCAGCCTGACCGTCCCGGCCGTGTTGCTGCTGGCCATCAGCCCGGTCCACCCGGCGCTCCCGTTCTTCGTGGCGGCCATCGGCGTGCTGCTCTTCCGGGGCCTGCTCCGGCCCGAGGTCCGGGCGTGGCTGGATCAGCCGTGAGCGCGCGGTCCAGCATGGAATCGGCACGGGACGGTACCCTCACCCGACGCGGCCCCCGTCGCCGCTGGCTCGGACGACCGACCAGCGACCCTCCAGACCGCATCGAGGCCCCAACGTGAGCAAGGAATCCCGACAGCGCGCGCGAGAGCATGCGCGCCGTCCCGCCACCGGCTCCTCCGCCGAGCGCCCGCCCGGCGGCGCGACCGGTCCCGACCGGACCAGCATCCGCCCGACGGGCACCGGCCGGACCGGCCGACGTGAGCGCGCGCGGCCCGTGCGATCCGCCTCGTTCGTCGATCGCTACCGCTCGGTCCTCGTCGCGGCCGCCGTGATCGCCGTCATCGCCCTCGTCGGAGCGGGCCTTTTCTCGGTCGCCACGACGCCCGCCTACGCCTGCTCGAACGAGTGGGTCCCGAACCCCACGGCCACGCCCGGGGCGGACGCCTCCCCACAGCCCGGCTACCCGCAGCCGGACATGGGCAACGAGCACGTGAGTGTCGGCACCCAGATCGCCTACACCTACTGCCCGCCCGCGTCGGGCCGCCACTACAGCGCGGCGGGGGCCGGCCCCATCAAGGCCCGCCTCTACGGCCCGGACGACAGCGTCGCCCCGTCGGGCTGGATCCACAACCTGGAGCACGGTGGCATCGTCATCCTCTACCGCGGCGACAGCGAAGGGGCCACCGAAGCCGGCCAGGCCGCCCTGCGCGACCTGTTCGACGACTACCCGCCCAGCCCGGTGTGCGGCTTCGAGCCCGGCACGAACGGGCCGGTCATCGCCCGCTTCGACCAGATGGCCACGCCCTTCGCCGCACTGGTGTGGGGGCGCGTGCTGCCGCTCGAGACCCTCGACAGCGCGGCCATCGTGGCGTTCGACCGAGCCTACGGCGAGGTCACCAGCCCGGAGAAGTTGTGCCAGCCCACCCCGGCCCCGACAGCCAGCCCGTCGCCGAGCGCGGCGCCGAGCGAGGCCGCCTCCCCCAGCCCGAGCTGAGCCGGGCCCGATGCGCCTGCTGCACTACGACGACCCGTCGGACGGGATGACCCTCGGCCTGATCGAGGGCGACCGGGTCATCCCCCTGCCGGCCTACGCCATCGTGTCGGAACTGCTCGCGGAGGGCGGCCTGGACCATCTCCGGCCGGTCGCCGCCGTGCTGCGGGGCGCGACCGGCCACGCCCGTGCCGATCTGGAGCCGCTGCCGGCAGTGGAGCCCGGCAAGATCATCTGCGTCGGCCTGAACTACGCGGAGCACGTCGCCGAGGGGGGCCGCACCGGCCCCGACCGGCCGCTCCTGTTCGCGAAGTTCCCGAACTGCGTCGTCGGCGACGGGCGGCCCGTCGTCCGGCCGGAGGGGACGCTCGCGCTGGACCTCGAGGTCGAGCTTGGCATCGTCATCGGCCGCGAGGCGCGTCGCGTCAGCGAGGCCGACGCGATGGCGCACGTCGCCGGCTACGTCATCGTCAACGACATCAGCGCCCGCGACTGGCAGGGCACCCCGGCGGCGCTGCGCGAGGGCCAGAAGGGGGACGGCCAGTGGCTGCGGGCCAAGGGCTCGGACACGTTCCTGCCGATGGGCCCGGACCTCGTCACGCCCGACGAGATCGACCCCCGCGACGGCCTCCGCCTGCGCAGCTGGCGGATCACCCCCGACGGCACCGAGCACCTGATGCAGGACGGCTCCACGCGGGACATGATCTGGGACGTGCCGGCGCTCATCGCCTTCATCAGCCGGGCCATCACCCTCGACCCGGGCGACGTGATCGCGACGGGCACGCCGTCGGGCGTCGGGGTCTTTCGCGACCCGCCGATCTTCCTCGAGCCGGGCGACCGCGTGCGCTGCGAGATCGAGGGCATCGGCAGCGTGACGAACCCGATCGTGGACTGGACCGAGACGGACGGGAGCGCGAGCGCGTAGGCTCCGACCATGCGCGCGCTGGTCAAGACGTCCTCGGGTCCCGGCCTGGAGCTCCGTGACGTCCCGGAGCCCACGGTGGGCATCAACGACGTCCTCATCCGCGTCCACCGGACGGGCATCTGCGGGACCGACCTGCACATCGAGGCGTGGGACCCATGGGCGGCCCGGACCGTCACCGCCCCGCTCATCGTCGGGCACGAATTCGCCGGCGAGGTGGTGGCGGTCGGCGACAACGTCACCGGCTTCCATCCCGGCGACGTGGTCAGCGGCGAGGGCCACGTCGTGTGCGGTCGATGCCGCCACTGCCTGGCCGGTCGACGCCACCTGTGCCCCCACACCATCGGTCTGGGCGTCGGCCGCGACGGGGCATTCGCCGAGTACGTCGTCCTGCCCATGACCAACGTGTGGCAGCACTGGCCGGGCATCGACCCCGAGGTCGCCGCGATCTTCGACCCGTTCGGCAACGCCGTGCACACCGCGCTCGCCTTCCCCACCCTGGGCGAGGACGTGCTGGTCAGCGGCGCCGGTCCGATCGGGCTCATGGCGACGGCCGTGGCCCGCTTCACCGGTGCACGCCACGTCGTGGTCAGCGAGCCGAACGCCTATCGACGCGATCTCGCCCTGCGCATGGGCGCGACGCTGGCCATCGACCCGCGCGAGCGCAGCCTTGCAAGCGTGTTCGAGGAGCTCGACATGGTCGAGGGCTTCGACGTCGTGATGGAGATGTCCGGCAACGCGCAGGCGCTGCGCGACGCGATCGACGCCATGGCCCACGGCGGCGGTCTGGCCATCCTGGGCCTGCCGACCGAGGCGATCAGCCTCGACATCGACACCGTGGTCATGAAGATGCTGACGCTCCGCGGCATCTACGGTCGCGAGATGTACGAGACCTGGTACAAGATGACGGTCATGCTCCAGTCCGGCCTGGACATCCGGCCGGCCATCACCCACCGCTTCGGCCACCGCGACCACGTGGCCGCCTTCGCCGCGGCGCGTGCCGGCGATAGCGGGAAAGTCATCATGGACTGGACCACATGACGCAGGGACGACCCGTGCGTCCCGGGTCCAGGATCGGGAGGAGCCATGACCGCGCCTGACCACTCCTCCGCACGTCCCGACCCGCTGGCCTTCCTCGCCGACGAGGTCGCCGCCCTGCGCGAGCGCCACCTGTACCGCGCGCTGCGGGTGATGAGCAGTGCCCAGGGCCCGATCGTGTCGGTCGACGACCGTCGCCTCATCAGCCTGAGCTCGAACGACTACCTGGGACTCACCCACCATCCCCGCCTGCGCGACGCGGCCGTGGCGGCGGTCCGGGCGTTCGGTGTCGGGTCCGGCGCGGTCCGGACGATCGCCGGGACGATGTCGATGCACGAGGCCCTCGAGACCGAGCTGGCGGCCTTCAAGGGCACCGACGCCGTGCTGACCTTCCAGTCGGGCTTCACCGCCAACACCGGCGTGATCCAGACCATCACCGGCGAGGCCGACCTGATCGTCAGCGACAGCCTCAACCACGCCAGCATCATCGATGGCATGCGCCTGTCCAAGGCGCCGCGGACGATCTACCCGCACGCCGATGTCGGCGCGTTGCGGGCGATCCTCGAGGAGGCGGTCGAGCACGGGCGCGGCGGCGGCGAACCGTACCGGCTCATCCTCGTCGTCACCGACGGGGTGTTCAGCATGGACGGCGACATCGCGCCACTCCCCGGGATCGTCGCGGCGGCCGAGGCGGCCGGGGCCGCGGTCTTCGTGGACGATGCCCATGCCAGCGGCGTCCTCGGGCGTGACGGGCGGGGCACCGTCGACCACTTCGACCTGCACGGCCGGGTGGCCATCCAGGTCGGCACCCTGAGCAAGGCGGTCGGCGCGCTCGGTGGCTACGTGGCGGGCTCCACCGCGCTGCGCGAGATCCTGACCCAGCGCGCGCGGCCGTTCCTGTTCTCCACGTCCCACCCGCCGGCCGTCGTGGCCGCCTGCCGCGAGGCCATCCGGGTGATGCAGGACGAGCCCGAGCTGCATGAGCGGCTGTGGGCCAACACGCGGCGCTTCAAGGCCGAGCTGTCGCGCCTCGGCTTCGACACGGGCCGGTCGGAGACCCCCATCACGCCGGTCATGATGGGTGACCCCGAGACGGCCATGCGCTTCTCCGATCGGCTGATGGGCGAGGGCGTGTTCGCCCAGCCGGTCGTGTTCCCGACGGTGGCCATGGACCTCGCCAGGATCCGGACCATCGTCACGGCGGCGCACGCCGACGACCAGCTCGACCGGGCGCTGGCCGCCTTCGACCTCGTCGGCCGCGAGCTGGGGGTGATCGCAGGGTGATCGCGCGGCCGGGGGGCACGACCACATGACCGGACGCCAAGCCCGGCACCTGCCGCTCGATGCGCACCTGCACACCGACCTGTCGCATGACAGCCAGGTGCCCATCGATGCCTACGCGGCCCGCGCCGTCGAGCTCGGCATCGCCGAGATCGCCATCACCGACCACCTCGACTTCGATCCCGCCGCGCCAGGCTTCGGCTCGACCACGTTCGAGCAGCGAGAGCGCTCGGTCCGCGAGGCGGCCGAGCGCTGGGGTGACCACGGCGTGTCCGTCCGGTTCGGCGCGGAGATCACCTGGGACGGCCGGTGGGCGTCGGCGATCCGCGACCACCTCGCCCGGCATGCCTACGACTTCGTCATCGGCTCGGTCCACGTCTACCGCGACTCCCCGTACGCCCCGGATCACGTCGCCGGCTGGGTGGCCGGCCGGTCGCTGGCCGACATCGTCGCACCGTACTTCGGCGAGGTCGCGGCGGGCGCACGGTCGGGGCTGTTCGACGTGATGGGCCACATCGACTTCGTGAAGCGCTTCCTCGTCCCGCACGTGACGCCCGCCGACCTGGCCGCGGCCCCGGAGCTGTACGAGCCAGTCCTGGCCGCCCTGATCGAGAGCGGCACGGGCCTCGAGCTCAACACCAGCGGCCTGCGCTCGCCGGCCGAGGAGTCCTTCCCGTCGCCGGCGATCGTGCACCGATTCCACGAGCTCGGCGGGCGGGCGCTGTCGATCGGGTCGGACGGTCACGACGTCGATCACCTGGCGTGGGCCTTCGACGACGGCTACGCCTGGGCCCGCGACGCGGGGTTCGACCGCCTCACGTTCCGGCGGGGCGGCCCGGACCGCGTCGAGGTCGGACTCCCGGTGGCGCCTAACGCCGGGGCGGGACGTTCGTTATGACCCTCGACGACGGAGCCATCGAGCGGCTCGTGGACGAGGCACGCGCGGGGGACGCGTGGGCCTTCGGTCTTCTGTTCGACCACTACCACCTGCCGGTCTACCGCTACATCGTCAGCCGCGTCCAACGCCCGGCGGACGCGGAGGACCTGGCCCAGCTCGTCTTCGTCAAGGCCCTGGAGGCCCTGCCGCGCTACCAGTCGCGGGGCATCCCGTTCGGGGGCTGGCTCTTCCGGCTGGCCAGGAACACGGTCATCGATCACGTCCGGACCCGCCACGACCA
Source organism: Candidatus Limnocylindria bacterium (assembly GCA_046566045.1). GTDB lineage: Bacteria > Chloroflexota > Limnocylindria > Limnocylindrales > CSP1-4 > SPCO01. The sequence continues at coordinate 2,606 of JBKHXL010000020.1, read as the reverse complement.
TGCGGACCTGGACACGGCCGCCGGCCACGCCGGGTCGGACGCGGGCCCCGATGCGGTGGCCCTCGCCCGCCAGGAGTTGGACGAGGTGGCCGGGGCCCTCGCGGGCCTGACCGACGAACAACGCGACGCCATCGCCCTGCGCTTCTTCGCCGGCCTGTCCGCCCGCGAGGCGGCCGAGGTGATGGGCAAGCAGGAAGGGACGATTCGCGGGCTCCAGTTCCGGGCCATCGCCGCGCTGCGGCGCCAGCTCGGGATCGACGACGAGGCCCGGTTCGACCACGACGACGATCGGTCGATCCGCCGCCGAGGCACCCGCTGATGGACGACATGATGCTCGAGCTGACTGCCGGGAACGTGGCACTGCGACGTCGCCTCGACGCCTACGCCGCGGCCCGGCTGACCCCGGATCCGGCGTCCGTCGCACGGATGCGTGCCCGGGTCGTGGCCGCCGCGCATCGCCAGGCGGCCATGACCGCCGCGGGTGCCGGGCTGACCGTCATCACCCCCGGCGCGACCGTGCCGCCGCGACGCCGGCGCCATCCCCTGGCGCGCGCCGCCGGGATGCTGCTGGCCGCCGCGCTGGGCGTGGCGCTGGCCGTGGGCTCCACCCTTGCCGCCCAGGCCGGCGGGCCGCTCTATCCGGTCCGACTCGGCATCGAGGCCACCCTCCTGCCCGGCGACCCCGCCGAGCGCGCCATCGCCGAGCTGCAGCGCCTCGAGACGCGCCTGGCCGAGGCAGCGGCCGCCGAGGCGCGCGGCGACGTCGCCGCGATGGCCGCAGCGCTGTCCGCCTACGAGACGATCCTCGACGCGGCGTCCGACGCCGCCATCGATGCGGACGACACGGTCGCCCGGGCGGCCATCGAGGCCGGTGTCCGCCGCAACCTGGTCGTCCTGACGGGCCTGCTGGACGGAGCCCCCGCCGCCGCCGTCGATGGGCTGACCAGGGCGATCGACCGGAGCGGCGCGTCGATCGAGGACGTCCGCGGCCCGGGGGGCCCCGGCGCCGGACCTGGGGCGTCGCCGGGCGGGCCCGGTGGCCCGGGCGGACCGGCGCGTCCCGCGGTCGGCCCATCCTCGGGGAGCGACGAGCCCACCCCGCGTCCGACCCCGCGCGAGCGGGCCACGCCGCGCAGCGACCCGGCGCCGACGCCGGATCGGTCCCCGGCTGCCCCGGGCCCCGACAAACCTGCGGGGTCGGGCGAACCCGGCGGACCCACGCCGCACGACGACTGAGGGACTGCGCCGGGTACCCTACGCATCGTGCCTGATCCCACGACCCCATCCAGCAGCGGCCTCCGCCTGGACGTATGCGGGGCCGGGCCGGCCTACACCGACCGCCAGGGCGCCAGCGGCGCGGCCTACCTCGTCCGCCACGGCGCAAGCGCGATCTGCCTGGATCTCGGCCAGGGGTCCTTCCCGCGCCTTGCGGGGCTCGTCGAGCCGAGCTCGCTCGACGCTGTCGTGGTGAGCCATCTCCACCCGGACCACCTCATCGACCTCGTCCCCCTGCGGCACTACCTGCGCTGGGAGTTCGACCCGCCGCGCCACGTGCGGGTGATCGCGCCGCGCGGCCTCGAGCAGCGCCTCGACGCCCTGCTCGACGATCCGGGATTCGCGGCCGCGGGCCTGCGCATCGAGGTCCTGGAGCCCGGGACGCTGACGATCGGGACGCTGTCGGTGGAGGCCCGCCGGGTCACCCACACCCTGGACAGCTACGGCTTCCGGGTGTCGATCGGCGGCTCGACTGGGCCGGGCCTCGTCTACTCGGGTGATTGCGGTCGCGCCCAGGACCTCGACCCGCTGATCCGACCCGGCGACGTGCTGCTCAGCGAGGTGTCGTTCGGGCCCGGTCCGACCAAGCCGGATGCGGCCCACCTCGATGGGCCCGCGGTGGGCGAGCTGGCCCGCCGGACACGGGCCGGCCGGGTGCTGCTGACCCACCTCCAGATGGGATTCGATCCGGACCGGACGATCGACTCCGTGCGGCGGGCCTACGACGGCTCGGTCGAGCTCGTGCAGCCAGGCACGGCGATCGGCATCGCCTAGCGGGCGCCCGACCCCGACGGGTCGAGCGGGATGAGACAGGGGACGGGTCTCGGGGACCCCGAGGGGAAGCGAGAGCGATGGTTACCCGCGGCCGTCCGCTGCCCGCGATCGCGCCACGAATCAGAGGACCGCCGGGCGACTGCCCGGCGGTCCTGCACCTGGTTCGGGGGTGGACGCTCCTGCGTCCGGCGTGCGGCTGTCTAGCGGCGGCGATCCGTGCGGGCGACGGCGCTGGCCGGCGTCAGCAGGAGGCTCGCGGCCAGCAGGCCGGCCATGGCCAGGACGATCAGCCGCCAGCTCTCGCCGGTGCCGCCCGTCCCGCTGGCACCGATCGTGTCGGTCGGCGGGAGGGTCACGCCGGGCGTACCTGTCGCGCCGCCGACGCCGCCGGACGGAGCCGGGGTCCCGGTCGCGCCACCGACGCTGCCGGTCGGGGTCGGGGTCGGGGTCGGTGTGGGCGTGGGCTCCTCGTAGTCCGACACGACGATCGTCACCGTGCTGCCCTCGCCCAGGGTGGTCCCCGCCCGGGGGTTCTGGGAGAGCACGGTGCCCTTCTC